>PWFE01000119.1 GCA_003554115.1 Haloferacaceae archaeon
CGAGGCACTCGTGGCGCTCGAACTCGAACTCATCGTCTTCAATGTCGAACAGGAAGAACACGCCAGCCGAATCGCTCGCAAAGAGATCGGCCAGCAGCTGCACAACATCCCACTGAAGGTGTTGTCGACTGAGATCATGCCTGATGAAGAAACAGAGACTGATCGAGAAACGAAATAGCAGTTTTCAGTAGAGACAGCTACTGGTTTTTCGAGAAAATCGATTCCGACGAGTCATGTACGGTCTCGCCACATCCGCCCGGCCGCTGTATGTGAAACTTCTTTATTAGCGGCTATGAACCTCTCTCAATGGCGTTGTCGACCGGTGAAAAACTAGGGGTCGCACTGCTTGCCGGGTCGCTCGTGATCGTCGCGATACTTATTGGGCTGATTCTGTTAGGATTTGAGACGAGCATTGGGCTGTGGAATCCCGGAATCAAGCCGGGCTTTGAGTTGGCTGGTGGACACTGAGCGATGCTATTTGGTATCAACTAATCCGGTGGACGGCCGTGAGACTGACGTGTTTTATACCGCTCGTCTGCACATATCAGCCATGCAAACGCACATCGTCCCAGTCGGTTTCGATTACGACCGACTCATCGCGCCGCTCATTCGTGATCAGTTCGATGTGGACCACGTGATTCTCCTTGAGGGCGCAGTCGGTAGCGAGGCCAACGTCGAATACTCCCGTCGACTCGCCACCAAACTCGAAACCGACTTCCGGAACCTCTTGGGCGCAGAGACCGAGCGCATTCGCCTCGAAGACGTCTACGACTACGACACCGCCTTCGAGGGAGCCTTCGAGTTGATCAACGAGCAACTCGACAGCGGCGCGGAGGTGTGGGTCAACGTCTGTTCGATGCCCCGGCCCGTCAGCTTCGCATTTGCGACTGCCGCCCACTCGGTGATGGTCGAACGCCAGGCAGACAGAGACCGGATTCATACCTACTACACAGCCCCTGAGAAGTACCTTGAGACCGAACTTGCCGAGGAACTACAGGCCGAAGGCGATCTGCTTTCAGATCTCCTCGAAGCGGGTGATCTCGACCGCGAGCGGATCGAAACCCGACTCGAAAGCATCGACAAACTGCTGGCGGAGTTCAACGAACGCGGTGTAACGATTGGCGCAAAGAAGATCGGCGACAGCCACATCGTTGAGTTGCCGGTCGCCTCGTTTTCCAGCGTCAAACCGTTCGAAGAGCTCGTTTTGTTTACGCTGGGCGAACACGGCGAGTTCGAGTCAGTCAGCGAGTTGGCCTCAACGTTGGCCCGTGATCTCAACGAAGAGTACACCGACAGCTTCCGCTCGAAAGTAATCTACAACGTCGACCGGCTTGGTCCCGGCGGCAAGGGATATATCGAACAGGAGGAGGTCGGCAAATCCTATCGGACGAAACTTTCACGAATCGGCGAACTCTGGGTTCGCTCGCACGCCGACACCACACGCCAGTAGCCGTTCAGAGAACCAACAGTACCAGCTGATAGGCGAATCCGAGCACGAACGCCGAAAGCAGGAGGATTGTGGTGACGACGACAGCCGGCGACAGGTTTGTTTCGTCGCTGAGAATGTACTCTTCCATACGACCCTGTCGACCGTTGAACGGTTTAACCGTTTATACCTTGCCGATACGGATATCCAAGCTGTTCGTAGTAGTCTTAGTAGTATCAACCCTGATATTTACGGAGTGAACTAAAAGTAGTCTGTTCGAGCAGTTGGGTGTATGTACTGCCCGCTGAGTATGGAGCAATCATCCAAAGCGAGTCGACTGGCAACTCTGTCGTTGATTCTGCCGAAGCTGACTGATGTCTCTGGGCTCATCTTGAGCCGCGAGCGCCCACAGGTTGTCTAATGGCTTCAAACGCTGCACTGAGCGTCGGCCCGTCACCCGCTGTGCTCTGTGTGAGCGATAGCCGGGAGTCGATCATGAAAATCCGCACGGCGGTTGCCAGCTATCGACCCACAGAGACAATTGAGACGACGACCGATCCGACGGTCGTCACCGAGTTGGCTGCGGTGTGGTGTCTCGACTGTGTTGTCGTTGACGCCGACATGCAGCCGGTCGATGGCTTCGAACTCCGGTCGAGTCTTCGAACAGTAGCTCCGAATCTGTCCGTTATTATTGTCTCAACCGACTCAACCGCGAATGAAACCGTCGACGTCGTCGCAGCCGACACACCCGAAGACACAGCACTCCGAGGCTGTCTCAAGCAGGTGAACCGTCAGCACGATGCCGACCGAGCCATCGAGCAGCCGAGTAGTTGGCTTGCCAGACTCACCGACGCCGAGAGCCGCTGTGAGCTTCAGCGTGAGCTCGAATACCTCCTTGACGCGTTCGCTTCGGTTGCCGCCCACCGACTCTGGTTGGCCGATGTCGACGGCGTGCTGGCTCCTGGTACCGAATGCGAGTCGAACCACGAGGCAGTCCCGCTGGTCGTCCGCGAGGCCGTTACAACCGGTGAGCCACAGCACGCCATCGATCCGGTCGACTTGCCGTCGAGGGATCGTCCAGCTGGTGTACAGACAATCGTCTATCCGCTTGGCGAACAGGGCGCGGTCGTTGTCGATCTGGTCACGTTCACACCGGCGGTGGCGGCCAAACTTGAGCGGCTCACAACTGTCGCGGGTGCGTGTTTCGATTATCTCACCGCAATCGAGACGCTTGAGGGTCGGTTCCGTCAGACCGCCGAGCGCAACCGACAGCTCTCACAGTTCGCCCGAACGGTCGCCCACGATCTCAACTCTCCGCTCTCTGTGATTTATGGCCGTATCGAACTCGCATTGGCCGACCAGTCGGCGGCTGAAATGCATCTGCAGGCCGCTCGCAACGCCGCCCAGCGAGTCGACTCACTGGTTACTGACCATCTCCAACGGATCGAAACTGCTGATGCCGAAAGCGACCGCGAAGCGGTCTCGGTTCAGACGGTGGCGATTCAGGCCTGGCGAATTATCGATCCGTCGACCGCACGATTACAGGTCGAACCACAATTAGAGACCGTCAAAGCCAACGAAATCCGGCTTCAGCAGCTATTCGAAAACCTGATTCGAAACGCAATCGAACACGGCTCTTCGGAGTCGGTCGGACTCGGTTCGACTGATGCCCAAGACCCACACGCGGTTTTCGATGACGATACCGATTCAGTGACAGTCACGATCAAGCCCACAGACTGCGGATTTGCGGTCTGTGATGACGGCCCCGGCATTCCGCCGGACGAACGCGAGACGATTTTCGAATCGGGCTATACGACAACCGACTCCGGGAGCGGACTCGGGTTGCATATCGTCTCTGAAATCATCGACAGTCACGGCTGGGAGATTCGCGTCACAGAGAGTGCCAGCGGTGGGGCACGCTTCGAGGTCGACACCCGGTAGGCAGTCCCTACTTTCGGTTTGTTGTGGGCTCGATGTCACGGCCAGACGGTTGGTTGAGCTGGTTGGTTGCCCCTCGGAACACACCCAGCAGGGTGTGGATTTCTCGGTCTGTTGGATGTGCCCTGCCGATAAGTCGACGCATGAGTCGCTGGGTCTTCGCATTTTTACGCTCGTTGTAGTTTTGTGCGTCGAGAAACGCCGCAAAGTACGAATACAGTCGTTCGATATCGGCTTCCTCTGCTCGGACGTGCTCGATGTCCGGCAGCTGTGTTTCCTCGACAGTTAGCTCCCGCAGCTCGTATAAGATGATAGTCGCTGCCTGTCCGAGGTTAAGCACCGGATACTCGCTGCTGGCAGGAATCGAACAGACCTCATCGAGCTGTTCGATCTCGTGGTTGTGCAGCCCCCGACCCTCGCGGCCGAAAACCAGTGCGGTTCGTGTCTCGACGGTCGAAAGCGACTCGCGAAGCTCGACAGGCGTTTTAAAAGGGAATCTGACGTGTCGACGGCTGTCTTCGCCCGTGATCGCGGTACAGCCAACGGTGTGGTAGGTTTCGACAACCTCCTCGAAGCTGATTGCTTCGGCGTTCGGAAGCACGTCTTCGCGGGCATGGCCCGCAAAGCCATAGGCCTCTCCGTCGGGGTCGAGTTCCGGTGGGTCGACTAGTTTGAGCTCCGAGAGGCCGAAGTTCTTCATCGCCCGGGCGATTGTGCCGACGTTGCCCGGGGTTTCGGCTTCAACGACAACGACAACCGGCTTGGCGTTCATTCGTCGCGACTCGGATAGCTCGTCTCGAGGTCCAACTCGGCGAGTTCCTCCGTTGTTGGCTGGTCGATCTGTTCGACCTTCTCGTCGTCGATATACTCACGGAGATCGATTGTGTGTGGTTCGTAGTTTTCTTCGAGTCGATCTCGGATCTCACGGGCATCCGGCAGATCGGGCAGTGCTTCGGGGTCGGTTTCGACGACCTCGGTGCCGCCGAAGCCGTCAGGTGCCCGGTTGCCGTCGGCAAACCACTGGTGGAAGGCGTCGGCAAAGGCCTCCTCGCCGCGAAGTTCGCTGCCTCCGGCCTCTTGATACCAGTAGATGAACCCCGGTTCATGGTCCGCACAGAGTAACACCTCGTCCATCGGTTCGCCGTAGACGAACTCGGCGGGATTACACTGGCGTTTGTTGGCCTCTCCATGAATCAGATAACAGGCGTCACACGGTTTCTCAACCAGTGTCAACAGCCGAAGGAGCCGCTGTTTGGGATCTTTTGGGATCTCCCCAAGCGGTTTGAACTGCTCGTCGTCGGTGAAAATCTCAGCCTCGTTGAACCGCCAGCCACGAAGCCCGACGCTGACTTTTCCCATACCGACCCTACCGACTCCGCCGACAAAAAGCAACTGACTCCACACAGACCGCGTGAGCTATGTTCGCGGCATCCGAAACTCGGTGTATGCGAACAGTCGACGCAGCCGGCCTGCCGATTGGTGACGACCATCCCCCACGAATTATGGGCGTCCTAAACGTGAGCGCCGAATCGCCGTACAAACCGAGCGTGTTCAACAGCCCGAGTGAGGCTGCTGAATACGTCGACCGCAAACTCATCGATGAGGGTGCAGATATCGTCGACGTTGGGCTTGAGTCGGCCAACAAAAAGTTCGAAGTGCTCAGTGCAGAGGAAGAACTCGACCGGTTGGATGTCGCTCTCGAAACCATCGAGAGCGTCTCGGGCGATGCGGTGTTTTCGATTGAAACGCGGTATCACGAGGTTGCCGAGGCTGCCCTCCGGGGTGGGTTCGATATGGTCAACGACATCTGTGGGTTTGCCGATCCGAAGATGCCCGAAGTCTGTGAGGAGTACGACGTGGCGGTCGCGAAAATGGCCTCCCCGCCGGATCTCGAACGCCCGGGGGCTATTGAGGACGTCGACGACATCTACGAAGCCTTGAGGCTGAACGGACTCACGGATAAAACCATCGTCGACCCCGCGTTTGGTGGCTGGAGCGAGGAAAAAACGATTGCCGATGACCGCGAGACGTTCCACCGCCTCCGGGAGTTCAGAGCCTACGGCCAGCCGATTTTGGTCTCGATCAACCGCAAGAACTTCCTACGGTCGGTCGCCGGCCGTGACACCGACGGGGCTCTCCCCGTATCGCTGGCCGCGACAGCGATGGCGGTCGAACGCGGCGCACACGTGATTCGGACACATGATGTGGCCGAAACACGGGATGCTGCACTGATCGGCCACGAGTTCAGCCGCCCTCGATTGCGGGACACAACCGACGGCGTGGCCGTCGAAGAACTCGATGTGACGACCGCTGGCGAACTGCGCAGCCATCTCGACCAGTTCGGCGTCGACGAAGCTGACGAGGTGGTCGACCGAAGCGTCGTTCGGGTGTTCGAGATCTCAGGTCTTGAGACAGCCGCCCACCGAGCACTGACCACCGCTGCCAGCGAGGCCGGCGTCGACTGCGTCAGCCGAACGTCAGACGAAACTGTGCTACTCATCGGCACGAAAACGGGTTTCACTCGGCTTACCGACGAGTATAGTGGGGTTTCACGCGATGTTTCGGATGTTCTCCGACGTATCAGTAATGCGTGCTGTTAAGAGAAAACTTATGCCTGATCATCGTAAACGACCAGTTGGACGCCGGGGCGGCACGCGGGTAGGGGTACTCTGTGCCAAACCGGCCCATACAATATTATCACTCACGAGCCGGTGGCTTCTGCAACCGGATAGAGCCGTACACAATGAAACGTAGCCACAGCTTTCCGACGTTCGAGCCCATTTACGAGGCGATTCTTTCGGACCTCGGCTTTGATCGTGCGGCCGACGAGCAGGCCCGTGATATCGCCGCCGAGTACGCCCAGCCGTTCGACAGCGACCGACTGGCAGTGTTGGACGGCGCGAGAGTCGCAATTGTCGGTGCGGCCCCATCGTTGGCCGCCGAACTCGCCGACTTCGACCCAGCGTCGGTCGACGCCATCGTTGCGGCCTCGACAGCGGTCGACACGTTGGCAGATCACGGCGTTAGGGTTGACCTAATGGTAACTGATCTGGATAAAAACACGGCTACCGCTCGTGAGTTAACTCACAACGGAACCCCGGTGGCGGCCCACGCTCACGGTGACAACATTCCTGCGCTCTGCGAGTGGCTCCCGCAGTTCGATTCTGCGTGGACGCTAGTGACGACACAGGCCGAACCAACGGACGCAGTTGAGAACGTCGGTGGGTTTACTGACGGCGACCGGGCGGCATTTCTTGCCGACGCGTTCGGGGCCAGCGAGTTAGCATTTCTCGGCTGGCAGTTCGACGACCCCTCGGTCGACCCGATGAAGGCACGCAAGCTCCAGTGGGCCGAACACCTCCTGTACTGGCTCGAACGCCAGCGCGGCGAGCGCTTCGGCGTTCTCGACAGCCGACGCGAGGGATTAGCTCGTGATCTAACCACCGTCTCGACGGCCGGTGAGCGCCCTTAGCCGATCAGGGTCGGCGACGCATCATCGGCTACTGTGTTCAGCAAAGCGTAGACGAATCCAGTCGAGACCGACATAAACACGAAGTAAACAACGAGACTCATAGCTGAACGATTGTCGTATCAACAGAATATTTTTGGTCGGTTTCGAATGATGGTCGACTGTCTGTCTGTCTGTCTGTCTGTCTGTCCGTGTATCGGCGTCGACGAACTCCACAACCTTCGTTATAGGCCCGCTCGTTGTGGGTGTATGCAACTCCACTGGCACCGTCGCGATCTCAGAGGGTCGGACAACCGGGCGCTGGCAGCCGCCGCCGAGGCCGCCGAGACCGCCGAGTCGCAGGGCGGTGTCGTCTCGCTTTTCGTGTTCGATCCAGACGTACTCGATCACGCTGGCCCGCCGCGTGTCGCATACCTGCTCGACTCGCTGGCCGAACTCCGCGCGTGGTACCGCGAGCGCGGCGGCGAACTACTGGTTCGCCGTGGCGATCCCGAGACGGTCGTGGTCGACGTTGCCCGCGAGATGGATGCCGACCGTGTCGTCTGGAACCGCGATTACTCCGGGCTGGCCCGCAGGCGCGATGCGGCCGTGCGGCAGGCACTCAACGACGCAGGGATCTCACGCGAGTCGTTTCACGACGCGATCTGTCATGAACCCGGATCGATCACTACCAATCAGGGTGATCCCTACTCGGTGTTTACGTATTTTGGACGCAAGTGGCACGACCGCCAGAAGGACAAGCCGTATCCCGAACCCGACGCCGATCTGCTGGTCGACGCCGAGGCGTTGGGCGTTGCGGCGGGCGAACTGCCAACCCGCTCGGCACTTGGCTTCGACGATCCGCAAGCCGATCTGCTGGCCGCCGGTACCGAGGCCGCTCGGCGGCGACTTGCGGCGTTCTGCGAAGACGGCGTCTATCGGTACGACGACGACCGCGATTACCCGACAAGAGAGTCGACTTCGCGGCTCTCGGCGGACCTGAAATACGGCACCATCGGTATTCGTGAGGTCTACTGGTCGACCGAGGCGGCCCGTGAGAACGCAACCGAGGCCGAAGCCGAGCAGATCGACGAGTTTCAGTCCCAACTCGCCTGGCGCGAATTTTATACGCACGTACTGTGGTTCAATCCCGAGGTCGTCGCTCAGAACTACAAGGAATATGAAAACGAGATCGAGTGGGAAAACGACGACGACCTTTTGCAGGCATGGAAAGACGGCGAGACGGGCTATCCCATCGTTGATGCCGGGATGCGTCAACTTCGAGCGGAGGGCTTTATGCACAACCGAGTCAGAATGATCGTCGCCTCCTTTTTAACGAAGGATCTACTGATCGACTGGCGTGAGGGGTACGATTGGTTCCGCGAGAAGTTGGTTGATCACGACACCGCCAACGACAACGGCGGCTGGCAGTGGGCTGCCTCAACTGGGACCGACGCCCAGCCCTACTTTCGAATCTTCAACCCGATGACTCAGGGCGAACGCTACGACCCGGACGCCGAGTATATAAAAACGTACGTCGACGAACTGGCTGAGACTGCCCCCGAGATTATCCATTCGTGGCATGAGGCCTCGCTGACTCAGCGACGCAATGCGGCTCCGGAGTATCCCGATCCGATTGTCGACCACAGCGAGCGGCGCGAGGAGGCACTGGCGATGTTCGAGGCTGCCCGTGGTGAGTGACGGCTGGGTATCAGTGTCTTATACTGTCGACAGAAGTGTTAACACACAGAAACTTTAGGGAGTATTCGACCGTCCACAGAGGTGCATGACGTACGAACTACCTGAGCTCCCATACGAGTACGACGCCCTCGAACCGCACATCGATTCCCGGATTATGGAGTTGCATCACGACAAACATCATCAGGGGTATGTCGACGGCGCGAACGCTGCCCTCGAAAAACTCTCGGAGATGCGACAAGACGAGAATTTCGGTGATATTAAAAGCACCAAACGCGCCCTCGCGTTTCACCTCTCTGGTCACGTTAACCACACCATCTTCTGGGAGAACATGTCTCCTGACGGCGGCGGCGAGCCGGAAGGTGCGCTTGCTGATCAAATCGAGCAGGATTTCGGCTCGTATGAAGGATTCAAATCCGAGTTCGCAGCCGCCGCGGGCGGCGTCGAAGGCTCGGGTTGGGCCCTGCTGCTCCACGATGCGGCAGCAGATCAGCTGATCATTGGTGCCGCAGAAAACCACCAGAACCAGACGCCGCAGGCCACCACGCCGATTCTCGCCCTTGACGTGTGGGAACACGCCTACTATCTGCAGTACGAGAATAACCGCGGCGAGTACGTCGAGAACTTCTGGAACGTCGTCGACTGGGACGATGTCGCCCAGCGGTTCGAGCAGTGTCAGGGCAAAACAATCCAGTAGCGACCGACAGCACTACTCACTGACTTTGTTATTTTGACACTAATTCGACAACTGTTTCGGTTACATGCTTCCCCGATTGTTACCAGCATACATTATTTGCCGGTATTTGTATGATGTGTGTTATCAAACTACTCCTCAAGCTTTAACAGCAATCGAGACAATGTGAAAATAGAGGTAGAAACACATGAGCTACGAACTTGATCCACTACCGTACGACTATGACGCCCTCGAACCGCACATTGACGAGCAAATCTTGACTTGGCACCACGATACTCACCATCAGGGCTATGTCAACGGCTGGAATTCAGCCGAAGAGACGCTGGCCGAGAACCGCGAAAGCGGCGACTTTGGCTCCAGCGGCGGCGCACTTCGCTCTGTGACCCACAACTCCTCGGGTCACATTCTGCACGATCTGTTCTGGCAGAACATGTCGCCTGAGGGTGGCGACAAGCCCGAAGGTGAACTCGCCGACCGGATCGCCGAAGACTTAGGGTCGTACGAGGCCTGGAAAGGTGAGTTCGAAGCCGCAGCCAAAGACGCTAGCGGCTGGGCACTGCTCGTCTACGACTCGTTCTCGAATCAGCTTCGGAACGTCGTGGTCGACAAACACGACCAGGGCGCGATCTGGGGCGGTCACCCGATTCTCGCACTCGACGTTTGGGAACACTCCTACTACTACCAGTTCGGACCCGACCGCGGCGGGTTCATCGACGCCTTCTTCGAGGTCGTCGACTGGGAGGAACCAAGCGAACGCTACGCACAGGCCGTCGAGGCATTCGAGTAA
>PWFE01000159.1 GCA_003554115.1 Haloferacaceae archaeon
AAGCTGAGAGCCAAACAGCGGTCGACGACTCGACCGCCGAGGCTGAGACTGACGACGACGCTGAGGACGCCGACAAAGACGCGGACTCCGGACCGGGCACGCTGAAACGCGTTGCAGCGTTCGCGACCGGGAAAATCATCATCGAGGAGGAGGACCTCGAAGACCCCCTCTGGGAGTTGGAGATGGCGCTGCTCGAAAGCGATGTCGAGATGAGTGTCGCCGAGGAGATTCTCGAAACCGTTCGCGAGAAGATGATTGGCGAAACCCGCAAACAGGTTGAAACAACGGGTGAACTCGTCGAACTCGCACTGCACGATGCGTTGGTTGAGGTCATCAGCGTCGGCCAGTTCGACTTTGAACAGCGGCTTGCCGAGGCTGAAAAACCCGTCACCATCGTCTTTACCGGCGTCAACGGAGTCGGTAAAACCACCTCGATTGCCAAGCTCTCGGAGTATCTCGGGGCTCGGGGCTACACGTCGGTGCTGGCCAACGGGGATACCTACCGCGCGGGTGCCAACGAGCAGCTCCAGAAACACGCCGAAAACGTCGACCGCAAGATCATCACCCACGAACAGGGTGGCGATCCCGCCGCGGTGATCTATGATGCCGTCGAGTACGCCGAGGCTAACGACGTGGATGTCGTCCTTGGCGATACAGCAGGCCGGCTCCACACGAGCGACGATCTGATGTCGCAGTTGGCCAAAATTCACCGGGTTGTTGAGCCCGATCTGACGCTGTTTGTCGACGAGGCTGTCGCCGGGCAGGATGCGGTGATGCGCGCCCAAGAGTTCAACAATGCAGCCGAAATCGACGGCACCGTGTTGACGAAAGCGGATGCCGACTCCTCAGGTGGGGCAGCGATCTCGATTTCGTATGTCACCGGCAAGCCGATTCTGTTTTTGGGTACCGGCCAAGGCTACGACGACATCGAACCCTTCGAGCCCGAACAACTAGTTGAGCAACTGCTCGGCGGCGAGTAGCCGATCACTACGAGGGTGTTCCCGATTTCTCCTGTTGGTAGGAACCGAATAACAGCTGATAGCGGTCGACTACCGCCAGCGACAGCACGCCACAGAGCCGTCGACATACCCTGTAGAGTGACGAGCGATACGTTGATTATCCGTATCCGAGAAGTTGTAACCACGTGAGTGACGCAATGGCGACGGTCGACAGACTCGACGAGTTACTCGATGAGGTCGAACCCTCGAAAAAGACGCTGCTGTTGCTGAACGTAACCGATACCGCAGTCGACCCACAGCGGCGGCTGTTGGAACGCGTGTTCGATTCCGAAACTGTCGAGGTGGCGACCAGAGAGCTCCCCGAAGGTGAGAACAATCTCGTCTGTTTAGTCGACGACGGCGAGGTGGTCGCAACCTCATCGTGGGACGAACTCAGGCGGTCGTTTCTGCTGATAAACACGGATCGGTACCGCAGCGGCACCAGACAGATCAAAACCGGCTCGTTTCCGGACGTACTGACCGGGCTCGACGACATCGAGTTCAGGGTCCGTGGCTATCCAGCCTCAAACAAGGAAAAACTGCTGTTAGTTATGATCTCGCGGTTTATCGAGTTCGAGGCGCTGTCGGCAGGCCGTGGAGAGTTTCACGCCTCGTTTCAGTTGCTCTCCCGGCTTGAAGACGAACTCGGCACCCAGACGGTCTATGAGTGGCTTGCCGAAAGCGAGGTGTCGACACACGTATACGGCATCCGAGATGGCCCAACAGCGGCTGACAGACTCGATCTGACGGTCCACGCAAACGACGACCCCGAGCTCCGTCGACTCTGGTTTGTCGTCTACACCCCACCCAATTCTGAGTGCGAAGCCAAACCGATCGCACTAATCGCCAGAGAAACCGGCCCGAACGTCTGGCGTGGGCTCTGGACATACGATGTCGACCGCGTCGACCGGACTCGCAGCTACGTCAAAAACAACTTTTGAGCTGGCTTGTCAGTGCAGCCGTCGGAACGCATCGCTGAGTTTGTGGTCCGAAAACCGCTCGACGGTGTCGGCGATTTCGACTTCCATCTCGTCCATTCTGGCTTCGAGGTCGCTAAAGCGTGTTTCGTTGGCCAGCTCGCGGGAGGAAAACTCTGCGGTGAGAATTTCGTACTTTTCGGCCAGCTGGTTGTACTCGGCGATCAGATCCTCATACTGTTTGACCGATAGTGCGCGTTCGACCGCATCGGTCAACTCGGCTTCGGAGACGGGTTTGGGGAGATACCCATCGCACGGCATTTCGACGAGATCGATATCCGGATCGACTGCCGTCACCATAATCACCTGAAAGTCCATCTCCCATTTGTCGATATGCTCGATAACCACATCGCCCGACATGCCCGGCATGCGGCGGTCGACTAACACGAGGTCGACTTCTTTTTGATCGAGTTCCATCAGCGCGGCCCCACCGCTCAGCTCGACAACCGTATTATAGTCGTCCTGCAGATAGAGTTCGTAGGATTCGGCGACCATCTCCTCGTCGTCGACAATAAGAATGGTCGGGTCGCTGTGTTCAGCCATACCGGCACGTCTCAGCCAGCCGTAAAAACAGTTTTGTTTAAACGATATTTATTTGTGAAATTTCGACACGTGTGCCGCCGGCTGTGCTGTCGGTGATCGTGATCTCCCAGCCGAAGGTATCAGCGATCTCGGCGACGATAGCTAGTCCAAGACCGGTTCCGTCTGTGGAATTTGTATAGCCATACTCGAAAACATGCGCCCGGTGTTTGGGGTCGATGCCGGGACCGTCGTCGGCAACGTACAGGCTGAGTTGGCCGTCGGTGTCGGCCGGTGAGTCGGCTACCGTCCCAACCCGAACCGTGACATCCTCGCCGCCGTGATCCAGACAGTTCCGAAAGAGGTTCTCCAAAAGTTGATACAGCCGCGAGGGTTCGGCTTCGATACGCGGCAACTCACTTTCGACTGCCAGCCTCCCGCGGGACGTGGTTGGCCAGGCTGTCTCGACGGCTGTGGCCAACTCGACGGCTTCGAGTTCGACTGTCGAGTCGTCTTCGAGAGTATCTAGCAGGTTTTCGACGAGGTCGTTCAGCTGCAAAAGCGTCGATTCGACCTCGTCGAGATACGTCGTTTCACACTGGCTTTTGGCCAAGGCGACTCCCGAAAGGGCCTTCTGAATCGGGTTTCGAAGCTCGTGAGAAACGATGCTCGAAAACTCATCGATCCGTTTGTCGACACCCTGTCGGTCGGTCGATTCGGTAGCGAACTGCTCGACCGCTTCGGCAATCGCTGCGGTGGCTTCATCGAGTGTTGTGGGATCGAGATACGTCGCTGCGCCAGCGCGGAGTGCGTGAGTTGCCAGCCGGCTGCTGCCGTCGGTTGCGGCCACCACAACTGGTATGTCGTCGACCACATCAAGCAGCTCGAAACAGTCGACAGCGGGTGGGTTGTGATCAGTGACAATACAGCGAGGTTCGGTCCCATCGTCGATCGCAGCAACACCATCTGCGGTGGTCTCGACAACCATCAGCTCGCCACATTCCAGTTCGGCGGCAACTGCGGAGCCTCTCGACTGCGATCCAATAACAACACAGAGATCGTCTGGCTCCATTAGTTTCTCTCACACTGTAATCAGTGGTAACTCCACCGGTATCGACGGGTAGCTGACGCTCTCTGTCAGCGAGAGTCAGCCACTGAGACGAACAACGCTTTACCGATTGGGGTTCCTACATTCGCCAAATGGTACTCGATGATCTCGGGAGTTCCCTTCGGGGAACCCTCAACGATCTCCGCGGCAAAACCCGACTTGACGAGTCGGATGTCCAAGCGGTCGTCAAACAGATTCAACGCTCGCTGCTGCAGGCCGACGTCGAAGTCGACCTCGTGATGAGCCTCTCGGAGGCAATTAAAACGCGCGCACTCGAAGAAGAACCACAGGGTGGCACCACCGCGCGGGATCACGTTTTGAAGATCGTCTACGAGGAACTCGTCGACCTCGTTGGCGATTCGACCGAACTTCCGCTCGAACCCCAGACCATCATGCTTGCCGGTCTTCAGGGCTCAGGGAAAACCACGACAGCCGCGAAAATGGCGTGGTGGTTCTCGAAGAAGGGGCTCCGACCTGCAGTCATCCAAACAGACACCTTCCGGCCCGGCGCGTACGATCAGGCCAAACAGATGTGCGAGCGTGCAGAAGTCGAGTTTTATGGCGACCCAGACGAATCCGACCCAGTCAAAATCGCTCGGGACGGCCTCGAAGCCACCAGCGAAGCCGAGATCCACATCGTCGATACGGCAGGTCGTCACGCCCTCGAAGACGATCTGATCGACGAGATCGAAGAGATCGAAGCAACCGCCGACCCGGACCGGAGTCTGCTTGTACTTGATGCAGCCATCGGCCAGGGTGCCAAACAGCAGGCCCAGCGGTTCGACGAAGCGGTGGGCGTCGACGGCGTGGCGATCACGAAACTCGACGGGACAGCCAAAGGTGGGGGTGCGCTCACCGCGGTCAACGAAACCGACTCGTCGATTGCGTTTTTGGGAACAGGCGAGACCGTCCAGGACATCGAGCGCTTCGAGCCCAACAGTTTCATCTCTCGCTTGTTGGGGATGGGCGATCTCAAACAGCTCGCCGAGCGCGTCGAACGCGCGATGGAACAAACCCAGGCCGAAGACGACGACTGGGACCCCGAGCAGATGCTGGAAGGCGAGTTTACGCTCAAGGACATGCAAAAACAGATGGAGGCGATGAACAACATGGGGCCGCTCGACCAGGTGATGGATATGATCCCGGGAATGGGCGGCGGGCTGATGGACCAACTGCCGGACGATGCGATGGACGTCACTCAAAACCGGATGCGAAAGTTCGATGTAATCATGTCCTCGATGACCGATACCGAGCTCGAAGACCCACGGTCGATCGGTGCCTCACAGGTCGAACGCATCGCCCGTGGCTCTGGGACTGACAAAGAGACGGTCCAAGAGCTGCTCGAACAGCACAAAATGATGCACCGGACGATCAAGCAGTTCCAAGGAATGGGCGACGGCGACATGCAGCGGATGATGAAAAAGATGCAACAGGGCGACGGCGGTGGCGGTCTCGGCGGCCTCGGCGGTCCCGGTGGGCAGCTTTAGGCGGAATAAACAGTCCCTACAGTGCGTTCTGCAGCAAATAGTTATATTCTAGCTTTCGACGGTTCCGCATTGTATCTCTCGACGACTGACAGCAGATCCGGTGGAGCCTCAACGGTGGTTTGGGGTGCTTCAAACGGTGTGATACTCACCTCACCAGCAACGACACTCGCCCGGTCAGTGCCTTCGGGATACACCCCACGATAGTCGGGGAGTTCAGGTTCCCAGCCGTCGCCCCCGACCGGCTTGGCCGCCCAGTAGCTACTGTCGAACGTACCGCTGGCTGTGTCTGGAACGGCGGTCTCGTAATCTGCCAGCGGTGTCGTCAGCCGCATCCGGTCGGGACGCATAGCGGGAACGTTTACGTTGAGTAGGTCGACGCCGTCCTCGAAAACCCCACTGCCGAGCAGTTCGTCGACAAGCCGGCAAGTCACCCGACCTGCCGAATTGAAGCCGTCGTCGGCCGGATAGTAGGCCTCGGGATCGTACGCCGAGACCGCAATGCCGGGTGTTCCCAAAAAGACGCTCTCGACAACCGCGCCGATTGTCCCCGAATGACCCATGAGGTAACTGCCGACGTTCGGACCGTGATTGCAGCCCGAGACGACGAGTTCGATCTCATCGGCTTCCGGAATCCCACGGAGCCCTATCGCCGCACAGTCCGCAGGCGTCCCGTCGACGACGTACCCCCACTCGTGATCAGTTATGGCCACGTCGTTCGAGTGCTGTTCGCCCATATCCGACCGAGCCCGCCCGACCCCGCTTTGGTCGGTTTTCGGCGCGACCACCGTGACGTCAGCCACCGTCGACAACCCCTCATACAGTGCCTGTAGGCCGGGGCTGTCGATTCCGTCGTCGTTGGTCAGCAAGACAGTCATATTCTGGTGGATACTCACCAACAAATAAAAACCGTTCCGTGGTGGGCGATGCTCAAATATGAAATGGCTACGCAGTCAACGCCGTTGTGGTAGGTAGTGATTACGCAGCCAGCGTCGTTGTGGTAGGCAGTGACTACTTAGTGGACGACGACATCGACGGTTCGGGTTCGTGGACCGTCGCACTCAACCAGAAGCACTGACTGCCAGCGTCCCAGTTGGAGCTTGCCGTCGACCACTGGGACAGTAATGCTTTCGCCGACCAGCATCGCCCGAACGTGGCTGTCAGCGTTGCCGTCAAGGGCGTCGTGGGCCCACCCCTCGTCACTGACGAGCGCTTCGAGGCCGTCGGCTAAGTCCTCAAGTAGTCGACGCTCGGCTTCATTAACGATGACGCCCGCGGTCGTGTGCCGGACGAAGACGGTACAGATCCCCTTGGCGTCAGCCGGAAGGTGGGTAGCGATACGATCGGTGATGTCGACGACAGTGGTCTTGGTATCAGTCTCGACAGTAAGCTCAGACATAGGTCGACTACTGGTTGGAGTCGCGAAAAATCATGTGTCGACCGGTCGGAGGGTCCGACCGAGTCGAGAGACCGACGACTCTTTGCTACCTGCATTCGGAGAAAGCGTGTGCAGGGTGTCTATCCCCTCCAGTCAGTTGGCGAGGCACTGCTGGATGTGCTGCCGCTTGTCGCACGAATCGCGGTGGTGATTTCGGTTGCCGTGTATCTCGCCAACGTGGCGGTTGCGTTCGGGCTCGTCCAGAAGATTGCGGGGCTCTCGAAGTATCTGACTGGCCCTGCAAACCTCCCTGAGGACGTGGGGACCGCGATTCTGACGACAACGGTGTCGACAACCGCCGGGTATGCGATGCTCGCGGATTTGCGCGAATCCGGCTATCTCGATGATCGGGCTACCTTGGTGGCGGTGATGATGAACACGTTCTTCGGTTTTACACAGCACGTCTTTACCTACTATATCCCGGTCTTGATTCCGATTCTCGGGATCTATGTCGGCACGCTGTATGTCGCCTCGCGGGCGGTGATCGCGCTGGCGATCTCCCTCGTCGGGGTCGCTGCGGGCGCGATGTTGCTCTCGGAGAAAAACGTCGACCACTCGGCGCAACTCGATCCGGACGAACTCGACGAGGCGAATCAAACCACCCGCCAGCGACTGCTGTCGGCGTGGGACCGGACCCGACCAACGCTTCGTCGACTGGTGCCACGGCTGGCAGTCATCTACACAATTGTGACGCTCATTGTCACACAGTATGATCTGGAGGCGATCACGGGCTCGGTCGATCCGCTGGCTCAGTTGGTTGGGTTGCCAGCGGCCGCTGTGGGTGTTATTGCCGTCTACACGGTCGATACTACGGCCGGTGCCGCGACAATTGCGCCGATGCTTGATGACATCTTTACGCCGCGACAGGCGGTCGCAACGCTGCTTTTGGGTGGAATCGTCTCGTTTGCGGTCTCAACGTTCAAGCGGTCGATTCCGTTTCAGTACGGGATCTGGGGTGCGGAGTTTGGAACGAAAGTAATCGTTGTCAACACTGTGCTCAAGATCGTGTTTATCTCACTGACAGTCGTGACACTACTGGCGATCTGAGCCTCGAAGGAGTGGGGTGGGTAGACGGTGGGTTCGTCAGTTGGTCTGCTCAACACGCCATGTGGTCGCGCCGGTGTACGACCACCGTTCGATCGACAGGTCGTCGACCGACTCTTGGAGTTTGACGATCAGCGCGCCGATCTCTTTCGATGAGAGGCCGACGTCATCAGCGATGAACTTGCTTTTAAAGTACATCTCGCCGTCCTCAACGCGGTCGCGCAGATAGTCGGCAAGTCGCTCGTCTTTCGGTCTGGTCGTGTCGTCTATTGAAACAGGGTGTGATGTTACACTCATTGTCAGTTGTTGGTGTGGTTGTGTCCGACGAGCAGTGCGATCAGATTCAATGCAAGCAGGCCGATGACGATGTAGCCAGTCTGGGGCCCCAAGCCACCCGACAGCAGTGGCAGATACACCAGCGGCAGCAGAATCGCCGACCAGAAACTGATGCGTCTGATCGTCGAGCCGATCGCGAGGGTACCATGCCGCACGAGCGATGTCGACGCTGCGACATCGCTCGTGTTCTGTCCGTGGTTTGGCGTGAGGTTTTTCATCGGTTGGTCACCGTCTGGTTTCACCATGGACCCAGATACCCATATAATACGACGAGCATTAGCGTCGATTTAGATTCTTTATCAGCCGAGTAGCCAGTGTTTAAAACCTTTTACAACCTCCTCAAAACCGCTTAGACGTTTTATAATTGCTTCTGCGTCTTTTTCTCTTATTAGTAAGATTATTGATATAATTTACCGTCGAATACGTCCAAGAGTCGACAAAGCGGGATTGGGAAGGTGGAAAATCAGCGCTCATAGCTGGTGCGCAGTAGTGTCGCAAAACGAATTGTGGGAGGGTGGTCGACGGCATGATCGATCAGGTCGTTGAACGGTCGGTTCTGCAGTGGCTGACTGATCAGGCTAGTTAGCGTGAGGCCGGATCAATGGGAGTGCCGTCCTCGGTCGGTGGGGCGACAGCATCGATAATCGATTCGACATCCGGCTGGCGGACAGTGACCTCAACGGTGATATCGCCGAGCTCGTCGGGATTGCCGACCGCGAAGTTGACGACGCCCTCAAAGGCGGCCTGCTTTTTAAGCGAGAAAGAAAACGACTCCTCGTCGGCGTGTTTGAAAAACTCCCGACGGGCGGTGTCGAGAATCTCCTGTTCGTGGAGCACGTCCGAAAACGGATCAAGCGTGTGGGTTTCGGCGACGAGCCTGCCGGGTTCGTGGCTGAACTCGGCGTTCGGAAACACGCTGCTGACTGCATCTTCGACGCGGTCGGTGACCTCTGTGGGGTTGACCGGAACCTCGATTTGGACGTCGATACTGTAGATCATTGGGTCGAATCAACGTTCGGCGACTCCAAAAGGAGTTCGTGTGCGCGAGCGCGGAACGCTTCGAGCGAGTCGGTGTTGTCGACGCGGTAGTCGGCCGCCTGCATGACCTCACCCATCCCGAAGTTGAGTTCGCGTTCGTCGCGGGCCCGCAGCGCTTCGAGATCACCGTCGGAGGCATCACGGCCGCGGTCGGCGAGTCGCTCGGCCCGGAGTTCGAAGGGGGCCTCAACGCTAACGATTTCGAAGTTCTCGCCGAACGCCTCGCGGAAGGCTTCGACTTCGACCATCGACCGCAGGCCGTCGACGACGACGGTGTCGGTCGTCTCGACCGCATCTCGGACCATCGGCAGTGAGCGTTCGGCGATGGCCGCGGGGCCGTTTTCGGCGCGGAGGGCTTTGGCGACGGTGCCGTGGTTTTCGGCGGGATCGAGACCGCGATCACGGCAGGCCTGGCGGATCACATCACCCATCGTGACGACCGGGATGTCGTGTTCGCGGGCGACCGCCGCGAGCTCGCCTTTGCCGCTGCCGGCGAGGCCGACGGTTCCGAGTACTCTCATACCGCGGCGGTAGTTGGTTGGGAGACTTAGGTGTGCTGTTCGCCGACGGGTTCGAACCCAAACGGCTTTGTACGTTATTGGTCGACCATTGGATGAGGGCACGTAGCTCAGTCTGGACAGAGCGTTTGGCTTCTAACCAAATGGTCGTGGGTTCGAATCCCATCGTGCCCGTTCACTCACTTCGTTCCTTCACGGGCACGATTTACTCCCACTCGCTCCCTCCGGTCGCTCGCGGGAGTCCCATCGTGTCCATTCCACATAGCGCAGATATAAGGCGACCAGAGACAGTCGACGTACTTTTCACAATAATTATCAAATGCTGCAAGTCGACACCAAAATCTTTTACTCAATACTGAATAGTAATTTGTAATGGAAACGGAGCATCGCGTCCAGATCGGTGATTCGCGGTCGCTCGACGAGCTTAAACCCAACTCTGTCGACCTCGTCGTTACATCC
>PWFE01000024.1 GCA_003554115.1 Haloferacaceae archaeon
ACCAGCGTTGAGTTGCGCCGGAGATCAGCTATTGAGACCGGCAGCAGGTCGACGATATCGCTCACAGCGTCGTCGAACGTTTCGCTTTCTCCCTTCTCGCCATCGAAGGCATGACGGATCGATTCCCGAACCTGCCAGACACCCACTGGCCCCCAGTAGTCGTCCGAAACGTGGCGGAGGACGAGCACCTTGGCCTGTCGACCGATTTCGTCGAGGTACTCTAGGGCGGCGAGCCGGGCGGCGTAGTAAGCACCGGCTGTCTGCTCGACGTAACTCGTCCGGCCCGAAGCACCCTCGTAGTCACTGGCTACCCATATACCTGCTTGCGGGTCAGGGTTCCAGACACTGCCTGGGGCTTTGAACTCAACTAACTCGAACTCCCAGCGGCCGGGTGCGAGGATAACCCAGAAGCTGTTGCCCAGATACTCGTTGTGGAACACTTGGACAGTGTCGACGCTCGGTGCATCTCGACGTTTACCCCGGAGATACTGGCCGACCGTATCGTCGACCGCCGTAATCGACCATCGCGTGGGGACGAGTCGACGGTTCTCGCGCTGGCCGAGCGCGCCCGCCGAGAGAATGGTGTTGATCTCATAGACATCAAAGCCCCGATTGTACAGATAGTTCATCGCCCCCGTTGCCCCCCAGTCGTCGTCTTCGAGCGTCTTTTTGACTGGTCGGGGGACGTGTGGGTTCTCAGTGAGCGTGGCCTCCGTTGCCTGAGCCCGCGGGCCCGTAGGGGTTGAGACGTCGCCCGGCGAGAGGCCGAGATCTAACTCGGGTGTACCGTTGAGACCGACTTCGATACCTACCGGACGGTCGGCGATCGCCACCTCCCGTTGGACGCCGAGAAAGCCCTCCCACGAATCGTGGACGTTCGTCTCGACGGGCGTCGACTGGCTGGCGTTGAGCAGGGAGGTCCGGCGTTCGAAGACATCGCCGATTGAAACTCCTTCGTCGTACCATGCCCCGCTAGTGGCGAACTGGGCGGCGGTGGCTTCGTTGCCGACTGGCGACAGCAGGCCAGTCGACACTTCGGGGTAGCCCGACCGGCCGACAAAAATTGACGGCGAGACGCTCCCAAACTCGCGTTTGTCGGCAATCTCGGCGAACGGGGTGTCGACTGCGAGGCGGTCGAGAATCTCGTAGGACTTCTCGGAAGCGAGGCGTCGACGCTCGGCGCGCTCGTTGGCTTCGTATTCGATGAACTCCGAGAGCCGCATACTCAACTGTGGAGGTCGGTCGGCTTCAACGTTCGGCCCTACGGAACGAACCACCTTTGGGCCTGCTGTACGGAGACGCGGTATGCCAACAATCGAATGTGATCCCGACCGCGCGGCCGAGCGGCTTCGGGCCGAGGGCGTCGACATTGAGTCGGGAAACACCCCCCACGAGCAGTGGCGCGCCGAACGCGACGGCGCGGTCGCGGTCGCCTACGACAACAAAGTGGTTATCCAGGGCTCCGATCCGAGTAGCCTCTCCCTACTGCTGGAAGATGGCGGCGGACGCGCCCACGCCTACTTCGATGGTGCCTGCCGCGGCAACCCCGGGCCGGCAGCCGTTGGATGGCTGTTAGTCTCCAGTGATGGCGTGATCGCCGAAGGTAGCGAGCGAATTGGCGAGACAACCAACAACGACGCCGAGTATCAGGCGCTCATCCGTGTTCTTGAGGCTGCTCGCGATTACGGCCTTGAGGAGGTCGACATCCGTGGCGACTCTCAGTTGATCGTCAAACAGGTCCGCGGCGAGTGGAACGCAAACGAACCGACGCTGCGAGAGCGTCGCGTGCGAGTTAGGGAGCTCTTAACGACGTTCGACCGGTGGTCGCTCGAACACGTCCCGAGAGAAATAAACAGTCGCGCCGACGATCTAGCTAACGACGCATTCAATGAGTGAGCTTCCAGCCGACGT
Source organism: Haloferacaceae archaeon (assembly GCA_003554115.1). The sequence continues at coordinate 1,912 of PWFE01000024.1, forward strand.
TATCGAGGCTGCAACGCGACTGACCAGATTGGCTCGACAGGTTGTCGACCCTGCCGAGGCTGCGGCCTATCGGAAACGACGCGACGCCCAGCTTGCTGCCCACGGCTTTAGGGCTCGCGTGCGTAAAGACGACAACACGCTCGTGCTGTACCCCGACGAGTGGCTCGAAGATGGAACGGTTGTTTTTGAGCGAATCGAGGATACCGACCGCGCCGTCGAACGCTCGTTGACCGCTCGCAACGAGGGATCATGGAAGGAAATCGAAGCCCACAATCAACAAATCGTTGACGCGGTCGACGAGACGTATGGCTCGCCGCACACCGAAACCGTCCGCGCGTTTGCGGATTTTATGGGGAATCACTATCTGGGCCGGATCGATAACGCGACCGACGACCAGCGCGAAGAGTTCACTCAGGAGTACTTCGTGCGTAACGCGTGGCCCTCGAAAAAACAGCGCAAGGTCGTCGAAACCTCGCTTTCGTACATCGCCGCGGTCTCGGAGACTGACTCTCCAAGCCGGCTATCAGAGTAGCCTTATTTCAGCGCGTCGACGAGGTCGTAGATGTCCTGTGCGCGGTCGTGGTTGGTGACGAACTTCGAGAGTGTCCACTCGTACTGGCCGACGATTGCGTGGTAGCCCGTCTCGGTGAGTTCGTACTGGTTGGTGCGTTTGTCCAACTCGCTTTTCTCGACAAGCCCGAGGTCGACCAGATCATCGAGGTTCGGGTAGAGTCGACCGTGGTTGACTTCCGTTCCGTAATAGTCTTCGAGTTCTCGCTTGATCGCCAGCCCGTAGCGTGGCTCTTCGGCGAGGATCATGAGGATGTTCTGTTGGAACGCGGTCAGATCGCGTGCCAGGCCCGATTCGTCGCTAACTGATTGTGCCTCTGACATAGTTGGCAAAATGTCATCACGCTATTTAACACTTCCCAACTCTGTAGTATCGAAACTATTGATCCGGCTGCAAAAGGCAGTATTACCCCTTCAACCACTGGATTATAGATTGAGAAATGCAAACCATAACCGCCTGAACTGAATGTATTTGTTTGGTTAGTTCAGGTTAATTTTTATTACATCGGGCTCTAATTAACTGTGGATAGTTGGTTTGTTGTCACTATTTTTCAGCGGTCGACCGTTCTCGAAAAGCCTTTTGGGTGGCTGTCTGAACGTCTATGCGTAATGACGAATCTTTGGAAAACGCTTGCGGCAGGACCTGATGCGCCTGAGACGATTTACGCTGTCGTTGAATGTCTGAAAGGCGAACGGAACAAATACGAGTACGACAAGGATATTCCCGCCGTCGTTCTCGACCGTGTGCTGCACTCGAACGTCCACTACCCCTCGGATTACGGCTTTATCCCGCAGACGTGGTACGACGACGACGACCCGCTCGATGTGCTCGTGTTGGTCGAAGACGCCACCTTCCCTGGCTGTGTGATCGAAGCCCGGCCGGTCGCGCTGATGGGGATGGACGATGGCGGCGAAAAAGACGACAAGATCATTGCTGTCCCGACTGAGGACCCGCGATTTGATCATATCGAGGATCTCGGGGACATCCCACAGCAGACCCAAGACGAAATTACCGAGTTCTTCAACACGTACAAAAACCTCGAAGGCGGCGAGGGTGCGACCGTTCTTGAGTGGGAAGACAAAGCCACTGCAATCGAGGCTATCGAACACAGCCAAGCGCTGTACGACGAGACGTTTTAGGCCGACTGTTCCGGTTCTCCCTTTGACGACTATCGTTTTTAGTTGACACGCAGCTCGTCGACCCAACAGTCGGTATCGGGCAGTCTGTCAGCCCATATGTACCGTGTGCATACTCACCGAGAGGGGAATAAAGTATGCGCATGAGTAATTATTTGTGTGTTGCGTGCCAACACAGAGCTGTGATGGCAGCAACTGAACCCACCTTCGGCATCCAGCATCTGACGGTCGTCCCGGTGAACTACGAGCCGCCGGTCGACGACGAATCCGAGATGCACCCCAAGACTGACGCCGAACAGTGAGCCCACAGTCGGAGCCAAACCCATTTTATCCCACCGTTCGTAGAGACGTCTAATGGCGAGATGTGACGCGTGTGGCGTAGACGAGAACATGCCGTATCAGTGCCATCGGTGTGGCCAAACGTTCTGTGCGGACCACCGGCTACCCGAGAATCACGACTGTCCGGGGCTCAACGACTGGAACGACCCTAGTGGCGTTTTCGATAGCGGGTTCGATGATTCAGTCGAGAACCGAGCCAGCACATCGAAAGCCAAAGGGATGGTCGACAGGCTCACCGGGACGGGTGGGCCACTGAGCTACTTCCGCGGCAACATGGCCTACACGCTGTTGGGACTGATGTGGATCACGTTCGTCGCCCAAATGATCGTTCTCGGTGTTTTCGGCCAAGGCATCCATCGGTCGATTTTCACGATCTCGACGGCGAATCCCGAATACATCTGGACATGGATTGTCTCGATTTTCTCTCACGGCGGGCTCTACCACCTCATCGCCAACAGCATCGTCCTGTTTTTCTTCGGACCGATTGTCGAACGCTACACCGGCTCGAAGACGTTTCTGTATCTGTTTTTGGGCGCGGGTGTCGCTGCCGGCCTCGGCCATATCGGTGTTGCGCTGCTGACCGGCGAGCCCTCGGCGGTGCTCGGAGCCAGCGGTGCGGTGTTTGCGATTATGGGCGTACTCACCGTGCTCAATCCGGATATGAAGGTGCTGCTGTTTTTCGTGCTGCCGATCCCGCTGTATATTCTCACGTTCGGCTTCGCGCTGCTGTCGGTCGTCTTCTTGGTCGATCCGGCAGCCGCTGGCACGGTTGGAATGGGCAACGTCGCCCACTTCGCGCACTTGGTCGGTCTCGTCATCGGCCTGTGGTACGGCCAACAGCTCAAAGGTGAGGTTCGCGCGCCCAACCAGCTACAGTTCGGCGGCGGTCCGGGTGGCCCCGGTGGGCCGGGCGGTCCCGGTCGACGGTTCTAATGACGCCTGTTCGCCCGGAGTTCGTCCCCGAGGCAGGGCTGTCACGCGAAGAGATGGAGTCCCAACAGCGTGCTATCGCAACCGAAGCCGAGTTCGACGACCGGCTCGGTTTCGACCCACATGCTGTGTCGCTGGAAAGCGTCGACCTTGGACAGCCAGCCGACCGGGCGCAGTCGACGCTGACCGACGACTCTGACGACCAACAGGGACCGATCATCGCGGGCGTCGACCAAGCGTTCATCGACGACCGGGCGATTAGCGCAGTTGTCGCACTGCAGGACGGCGACATACTCGAACGGACCTACGCAGTTGTCGACTGCTCGATTCCATACATCCCCGGTTTGTTGGCGTTTCGGGAGGGCGAATCCATCGTTGCAGCGTTTCGCACACTTGATTGTGAGCCGGACCTCGCAGTGTTTGACGGCAGTGGCCGCATCCACTACCGCCAAGCAGGGCTGGCGACCCACATGGGCGTCGTCTTTGACTTTCCAGCCATCGGTGTCGCCAAAAGCCTACTGTGTGGCGAACCGCGCGAGTCAGTCGACGGTCGATCCGAGGGTTGGCGTACCCCAATCGACGCAACGAGCCGGGTCGACTGTCCGGTCGGGACGACTATCGGATACGCCTACCAGTCCAGACAGTACGACTCGCCTGACCGCCACATCAACCCTCTGTACGTGAGTCCGGGCCATCGGGTGAGCGCCGAGACGGCCGTTGAGCTCGTGGCTGCCGTTGGCGGTGGGTACAAACTTCCGGAACCAACGCGGTTGGCCGACAGCTTTGTCGACGACTGCAGGCGTCGACTCGATACGTGAACAAGCGTATTCGGCTGAAAAAAGGCACATAATTAACACCCATCGGCCGGAACAGTAGGTGTGCAACCGAAGACGGTACTCATTACTGGCTGTTCGTCCGGCATCGGGCGAGCGACCGCGCTCGCTTTTGTCGACGAGGGGTGGACGGTGTATGCGACCGCACGCGACCCCGCGGATATCGAGACGCTCGCCGAGGCGGGCTGCAAAACCGACCAACTCGATGTTACGAACCAAGCGGACGTCGACCGCGTGGTCGACCGGATTCTCGACGAACAGGGCGCCATCTCCTGTTTGGTCAACAACGCCGGCTACGGCCAGTTTGGGCCTATCGAGGACATCCCAATCGAACAGGTCGAAAAACAGTACGCCGTCAACGTCTACGGCCCCCATCGGCTTATTCGCGCAGTGCTCCCTCACATGCGCCGAGAGGAACGCGGGACAATCATCAACATCTCTTCTGTCGCCGGACGGGTTGCATTCCCCGGCGGCGGTGTCTACTGCGGTTCGAAATTCGCACTCGAAGCGATGTCTGATGCCCTCCGGACGGAAGTCGAGCCGTTCGGTATCGATGTCGTGTTGATCGAACCGGGTCCGGTCTCGACCAACTTCTCGAAGCGGGCCAACACCGAGGTCGACGGTGCCGACCGCTCGGCGGCCTACGAGGAGTTTTATGACATCTTCGATGACACCGAAGCTATCGGCGGCGACGGACCCGGCTCCGTCTCACCACAGCGTGTCGCCGAAGACGTGCTCAATGCCGCCAGCGCGACCAAGCCAGTCGCCCGCGTCCCGGTCGGAACCGTCGCCAGAGCCAGCGTGTTGGCGCGGTTTGTTCCGGACATGCTCCGCGATCAACTGTGGTCGACAGTCCGGCGCTTTACCTGATCGGTTCGTTTCGATCTTAGTCGGCCAGACAGGCCGCTACAACCCGTAGGGCCGCCTCGCCACGAACCTCATCTGCCAGCAGCGGCACCCGCTTTACGTCTCGGCCACGGAACAACGCAGTCGACTTCGCCAGTGCGTTTTGTTGGACTTGCCAGCGTCGCTGACAGAACTCGCAGGTCTCAAGATTCGGCGTGACGATCCAGTCGGGATCGATCTCCTGGTCGGTAATGTCGGCGAGGTTCTCCATGACGCGGTTGACAACAAGCGTCTGGACTGGAATCTCGAATGCAGCCAGCTGGTCGACCAGTCGCTCGGATTCGACAACGCTCATCTCTTCGGGAATCATCACGACCCGGAAATCCGTCTGGTCGGGGTCTCGCAGCACCCCACGCAGGCGTTCGATTCGCTCTTGGAGCTGTTCCATCTCGGCCATTGGATCGCCCCTCTCGTTGTCCGCGCCGAACATGCCTTTAATACCCTCGAACATCCCCTGCATCCGCTGGCGCATTTTGAGCACGCGGCCGACCATCGAATCCATTAACTCGGGGAGCTCAAGCAGCCGCAGAGTGTGGCCGGTTGGCGCAGTGTCGACGATCACTCGGTCGAACCGCGGGTCATCCAAGTACTCCAACAGCTGGCGCATTGCGACCGCCTCGTCCGCGCCGGGCATCGAACCGCCCATCCCCATCATTCCTGCCAGACCATTCTCATCGTCATCACCGCCAAACATCTCGCCCATCGGGCCCAACTGCTCGCCCATCTCTCCCATCCCACCGAGCGGCTCGCCATCGGCTCCGAACATTCCGTCGTCCATGGCTTCGTCAGGATCAATCTCGGCGGCCCACAGTGGGATCTCCTCGCGAATGCGGGTCGGCGTCGGTGGAATCGCTGTTTCGAGCGTATCAGAAAGCGAGTGAGCTGGATCGGTCGAGACGACGAGCGTTGCCACCCCACCTGCGGCACTCGTCAGGGCGGTTGCGGCGGCCATCGTCGTTTTGCCGACACCGCCTTTCCCACCGTACAGCACGTACTCAGGGGCTTCGACGCCGGCCGGCAGATCAGTTGTTGTCGCCGTCACCTCGACGGATTGGGGGCCGTCATCAGCGAGGGACTCCGAGGCCTCGGTTTCGTCGCCTGTTTCGACTTCGTCGACCGCCTCGACATCGATATCGCTCATACGAGCCGAAAGGCAAGCCGGCCATGTGAGGGCGTCGGTCTCCCGGCTACTCTGCGAAGTACTCGACCAGTCGTTCGGCGGCCTCGGCTGTTCGTGGCGTTACGAGTGCGAATCGAATCCATTCGTCTCTGGCAGTCCCGAACGTCGATCCCGGCATCCCGGCTACTCCCGCCTCGTCGATCAGCGTTTTGACGTTATCCATCGTCCCCGGAAACCCGTCGAACCGCGCGAGTACATAAAAGGCACCGTCAGGTGTCGTATACTCTGCGCCCGCGGCATCAAGCGCACTCGTGAACGACTCGATGCGGTCGACCAATCGCTCGCGGGCTGCGGCGTAGTAGTCAGGGCCTGTGTTACGGTAGGCGGTGTATACTGCCTGCTGGGCTGGCCGACTGGTGGTGACGTTGACGAGCATATGCCGAGTTTTGGCCGCCTCGGCGAGCGCCGGCGGGAAGATCGCGTAGCCAACTCGGAAGCCAGTGATCGCCATCGATTTCGAGACGCCGCTGGTGATCATAACGTTGTCGGCCTCAAGTGTGAGTGCGCTTTCGAAGCTTCCCGAGAAGTCAAAATGGTCGTACACTTCGTCGACGACCACCAGCGCGTCGTGATCGGCGGCGGCCGCAACGACTGCTCGGATCGCGTCGATGTCGTACACTGCACCAGTTGGGTTGTTCGGCGTGTTGAGTACGACGAGTGCGGTGTCGTCGGTGATGGCTTCGCAGATGGCGGCTGTATCGAGCGTGCCGTCGCGGTTGGCCTCGACGAGTCGACTCTCGCCGCCGAGCATCGAAACCTTTCCCGGGTAGTAGGGGTAGACGGGATCGATGAGAACGCATTCGTCGCCACGACCGTCGTCGAGTGCGCGGGCCATCGCCAGATAGTTAGCTTCGCCGGTGCCGTTGGTGACGATGACGCGCGCTGGGTCGACTTGTCGACGCTCGGCGATCTCTGCTTTCAACGGTCCGAGCCCGTCGCTCGGTGGATACTGATACTCTCCTGCGTCGGCGTCGGCGTACTCGGTGAGTCCATCGCGGATCGCTTGGGGTGGCTCCCAATCGGGGTTGCCGCTGACCATATCGATCACGTCGCCGTCGGCACGGGCCGCATACTGCATCAGATGAAAGAACTGCGGCGTCTCGTAGTTCATACACAGCGATTCGACCCTCGGACCGTCTTTCTTTCTTTCTTTCTTTCTGTCTTTCTTTTCTCCCCTTTCAGTCGGTTTCGGCCGTTCGAACGGTACAAACGGGGATGTCTGCGGTTCGGACGACCTTTTCGGTGACACTGCCCAGCAGATACTTGTCGATGCCACTGCGGCCACGGGTGCCCATTACGATCAGGTCGACGCTGTCGCTGTAGTTGATGATCTCTGTGTAGGGGTCGCCCTCTGCGATTTCGGTGACGACCTCCAAGCCTTCATCAGCGATGTCGGATTCGAACTCCGCGAGAATCTCTTCGCCGCTTGTCCGAAGCGAGTTGATATTGATGCTGCCGGCTGCGCCCACGCCAGCGTACGTCGTGTTGACGACGTACAGCGCGTGAAGCCGAGCGTCGAACGCTCGGGCCATCCCAACAGCGTGGGAAAGCGTAGCACGGGAGGCCTCGCTTCCATCGGTTGGAAACAGAATTTCATCGTACATTGACAGTCAAACACAGGCATGGTGACCGAATAAACCTTTGTGAAACAGCAGCAATCAGGGCAAAAGACAACACCGAAGCCAGCTATAGCTGGCAAAACGTCCACTTTTCCGGCTGTGTGGCGTCATTCTCACAGTCCGAAGTCGACGGAAGTCGGTGCGCCGACGAGAGCCGACACGATGACTGCCGGAAAGCGTGGTCGGAAACATACACATAGCCCGGCGAATATTCACT
>PWFE01000052.1 GCA_003554115.1 Haloferacaceae archaeon
CTCGAAACAGACGACAAGCGTCGCGAGTTGGGACGTCGATTCAGCGTCGGTTGGATCGGTCTCGGCACAGAACTCTCGAAGCGCTTCTCTGACGACCTCGCTACGACCGCCGTAGCCGTGGTTTTCGGCATACTCGTCGACCGTGGATCGTAGGGAGTCAGGCATCGAAATACTGACGACGGTCATAGCTGTGCAAGCGGTGCGGCCCCCATTAGTTGTTGTTATTTCTCTACCCTGAGCAACGTAATAACTAATATTTTATGCACCACAATTCATAACTTGCGTATGGCAACACAGCAACCGATTCCGGTGACGATTCTGTCAGGAAGTCTCGGTGCGGGCAAAACAACGCTTTTGAACCACGTACTCCGAACGGAGACTGAGTTGAACGCGGCAGTGGTAGTCAACGATATGGGTGAGATCAACGTTGACGCCGAACTCGTCGAACAAGACTCGGAGCTCACCCAGGCCGACGAGGAAATCATCGAGCTGTCAAACGGCTGTATCTGCTGTCGGCTCCGCGGGGATATGCTCGACGAAGTGGGTCGACTGGCCGAGATGCGTGAGTTTGAGTATCTGCTCGTCGAATCGTCGGGCATCTCCGAGCCGATTCCGGTCGCCCAGACCTTCGCGCGCGGCTTCGAGGACGCCGATTTCGATCCGACCGGCGTCTACGAACTCGATACGATGGTGAGCGTGATCGACGCCTACTCGATCTGGGACGGTTTTAAATCGGGTCAGGCACTGGTCGACGACAGCGTTGTCGCCGATGATGACGACCGCGTGCCCGAAGAGGCACTGATCGACCAGATCGAGTTCTGTGACGTGCTCGTGCTCAACAAATGCGATCTAGTGCCAGACGATGCGCTCGACGAGGTCGAAGCCGTCCTCAAAACGCTCCAGCCGCGTGCCGAGATCATCCGGACCGAACACGGCGCAATCGAGCCGAGCGCGATTCTCAACACTGGCCGGTTCGATTTCGAGCAAGCGAGCAACTCGGCAGGCTGGAAGCACGAACTTCAGCACGGCCACCATCACGAGAGCGCGATGAACGAACACGGTGTGGCCTCCTTCAGCTACGTCCGCGACCGGCCGTTCCACCCTGAACGAATCGAACGCGTCTTGGAATCACTGCCAGACGGCATCATCCGCGCAAAGGGCTTTTTCTGGTCGGCCGGCCGCGAAGACGTGGCGATGGGCGTCGACAAAGCGGGCAAATCCGTCCGTGCGGGCCCAACCGGCGAGTGGATCGCCAACCTCCCGAAAGAGACCCAAGAGAAGTATTTCGCCGCCCGACCCGGTATTAAAGAGGATTGGGACGAGACGTGGGGCGACCGCGGCATCCAACTCGTCTTCATTGGTCGACAGCTCGACAGTGAAGCCCTCGTCGACCGTCTCGACGAGGCACTCCTGACGGACGAAGAGTTCGACGCCGGACAGTGGGAGTCGTATCGCGACCCGTTCGGCATCGAGAACCAACGAGAACTTGCCCTCTCGGAGCAGTAATCCGTGCGTGAGACTGCCGTGACAGACGCCGAAACCGACGCAGACGAGCCAGCGGCCCGCCCGGTGACGATTCTTACCGGCAGCCTCGGAGCTGGCAAGACGACGACGCTCAACCACCTGTTGGCCACCAGCGACCGCGACATCGCCGTGTTGGTCAACGATATGGGCTCGCTCAACGTCGACGCCGAACTCGTCGATGTCGAGACCACCCTCGAGGGCGGCGAGAGCCGGATGGCTGAACTCTCGAACGGCTGTATCTGCTGTGGGCTGCAGGGTGAACTCCGCAATGAGCTGTTCCAGTTGGCCGAGCGCTACGAGTTCGACCACCTCGTCATCGAAGCCTCAGGAATCTCGGAGCCGAAACCAATCGCCAGCCAGATCGCAGGCGGCGGCGCGGTCGGCGACCGCTACGATCTCGCCTCGATTGTGAGTGTCGTCGACACCCCACGGTTCGCCGCTACGTTTGACGAGACTGCCGAACGCGCTGGCACTGACGAGGCGGGACGCAAACCCCTCGCCGATCTGGCTATCGAGCAGGTCGAGTTCTGTACGACGATCATCGCCAACAAGCAGGATCTGGTCGACGACGAGACCGCCGACCGCGTCGAGAGCCTGCTCAGAAGCCTCCAGCCTGAGGCGACAATCCACCGGGCGACCGGTGGCGAGGTCGACCCTGCAGTGTTGCTCGATGAGACGTTTGATCCCGAAGCTGTCAACACGAGCGCGGCCTGGAAACAGGCACTCGAAGCCGCCGAAACGACTGATCACGACCACGAACATGGCCACGATCACGAGCACGAGCATGAGCACGATCACGAGAACGAAGATCATGACCACGATCACGTCCACCCACCCGAGCGGTACGGCGTCGACTCGGTGACCTACACGCGTCGTCGACCGTTTCATCCCGAGCGCTTCGATTCCTGGCTCAAGTCGATTCCTAGGGGCGTCGTCCGGGCGAAAGGCATCATCTGGATTGCCGGCCGCGAACAGCAGGCCCTGACTGTGAGCATCGTCGGCCAGCGCTCAACTGTCGAAGTCACCGGTCAGTGGATCGCCAGCCTGCCTGAACAGATCCAAGAGAAGTACAGGCGGGCCAAACCAGAAATGGAGTGGGACGACGAGCATGGCGACCGCGAAATCCGGCTCGCGCTGCTCGGGTCTGATCTCAACGATTCACTCATCGATGCTCTCGACGACTGTCTGGTAACCGACACCGAGTGGGCCGGGAGTGTCGACTCTGTTGAGAATCCCTTTCCACAGATCGAAAGCGAGCAGTACGAACAGGGCCCAGAGAGCGCCACACCCTACCGCTGAGCGATCGACCAGTCGTCGGCAGACGGCTCTTTTATACGGCACCGTCGACCATGTCTCTACAATGACAAGCCGCCCTGCTGAGCCGACGCCGACAACCCATCCCGACCGCAGAACGCTCGACGAACACGACCACGATATCGTCTCGCCGCTGCAGGCCGCGATTCTCACCGTTTCGACCTCACGGGCCAACGCTGTTGATCCCGACGATCCCGGCGGTGACAAGATTGAGTCGCTGCTGGAGGCGGCAGACCATCGTGTTGTCGACCGCCGGCTCGTTGCTGATGGGATCGGGCCCATTCAGCGCGAACTCGATGACCTGCTTGACGATCCGACCGTTGATGTCGTGATCGCAACAGGGGGAACGGGCCCAACGGTCGACGATGTGACGCCAGATGCCGTCTCGGATCGGTTCGACCGCGAACTGCCGGGCTTTGGTGAACTGTTCCGTCAACTGTCGTATGAGGAGATCGGTCCGCGAACGATTGCCTCACGAGCCACTGCCGGCATCGCCCGGGATACGCCGGTATTCGTGCTCCCGGGGAGTCGGAACGCCGTCGCGTTAGCGACCGAGGCGATCATTTTGGAGGAGGCTCCGCATCTAGTCGGATTGGCGACGCGGCATTTAGTCGAGTGAGTGGTCGAACACATCGGGACGACTGACAGACCACGTAACTGATTCGTCACAGGCTTTATTGACGCCGGTAGCCGATTTTTTGTACGGATTGAGAGTGCCCTCGTCTCTCGGATCGCCGATGCTGGCCGGTGGCTGTCGTTTTGCGTGGTGGCCGCGAGACGATCCTGAAACGTGGTCGCGACAACCAAGAGTATCAATCAATGCAGACAGACTCACAGCCCCAGATCGGAATCGTTGGTCTCGGCGGGATCGGACACTATCATGCAGACCTGTTGGACGAACAGCCGGCAGAACTCGTCGGCGGCGTCGACATCTCTGGTGATGCCAGACGAGCCTTTAGCGAGCAGTTCAACGTGCCGACGTACGAACAGGTCGACGAGCTGCTCGGGATCGCCGATGCACTGTTTATCACCACTCCCAACCGATTCCACGAAGAGTATACGGTCAAGGCACTCACAGCCGGGCTGGATGTGCTGCTTGAAAAACCGCTTGCGCATACCTTGGAGAGTGCCGAACGCATCGTCGCGGCCGCCCACGCTGCAGAGGGGTTCTGTATGGTGGGCTTTAACAATCGCTTTGCCGCGCCTGTCGAAGTTATTAAACAGTATCAACAGCGCGGTCGGTTCGGCCAGCTCTCACATATCGAGGCGAACTACGTCCGTCGACGCGGGATTCCCGGCCGTGGGTCGTGGTTCACCTCTAAAGAAGTCGCCGGCGGCGGCGCGCTGATCGATATCGGCGTCCACGCCATTGATCTCGCACTCCACTTTCTGGACTTTCCGCCAATCGCGGAGGTCTCGGGCACCGCTCGCTCGCAGTTTGGCACGCGTGACGACTATGCGTTCGTCGAGATGTGGGGCGACGACATCGGTCCACAGGGGTTCGATGTCGACGACTCGGCAACCGCGCTTATTCGAACGACACGGGGCCAGACCATCTCACTCGACGTGGCGTGGGCGACCAACCGCCCGACCAACGACGAGTTCGTGATCCGTGGAACGGATGCCGGCGCGCGATTCGAGCGGGCAACCCACGAGTTGACGATTTACGAATCAGGTAACACCGGCCAAGATCATCTCACTGACGCCGACATCACAACCCAAGCCAGTGACACTCACAAAGCAGAACAGCGGTACTTCATCAAGCACGTCGGCTCGAAAACCGAACCACCGCGCAATACGGTCGACGAGGGGTTGGCCGTCCAGAAAGTCATCGACGCGATCTATCGCTCCTCGGAGGAAGGCCGAGCGATCTCGGTGGCCTAAATTTCTTGATCGGCAAGTTCCTGCTCGGCGATGATCTCATAGGGAGATAGACCCTGCCGAATGCCATCCAGCAGCCGGAAGGCGTCATCGGGCGAGAGGAAATGGCGTGTAACAACTCGACCCAGCGGCGTGGGTTCGAGCCCGTCGATAAACTCCCATTCGAGCAGTTTGCCGATTGCTCGCGTGGTGTCGATATCGCCCAACATCCGGTCGTTGAGCTTTTTCGCATGTTTGCCGCCCACAGTGACGTTCGCCAGCGTCTCCTCGACGGCGGCGGCCTCATCGTAGACGTTGCGGACGTCCTCCATCTCCCCTTTTAAAAGTTTAAAAGCGACCTCGTCTTCAGTCATCTCCATTGAGTTGTGATACGTGCAATCAGGCTCAATGAGCATGTACACCGTCCCACGGTCGTGGTAGTCGGGGCGACCCGCCCGCCCGAGCATCTGGCTGAACTCTTGGACCGAGAGCCACTCGATGCCCATCGCCAGCGAATCAAAAATGACCTGCGAGGCGGGGAAATCAACTCCGGCGGCGAGTGCGGCGGTAGTGACGACTGCAGAGAGTTCCTGGTCGAGGAATTTGGATTCGACCTGTTTGCGCTTGTTATAATCGAGGCCTGCGTGGTACGGCGCAGAATCGTACTGCAGCTTTCTGCTGATCGTATGACAGCGTCGACGCGAGTTGGTGAAGATGATCGTTTGGCCGCGGTAGCCTTTCGAGGATTTTTGGTCGAAGGCGCGTTTGACCAGTCGGTTTTCGAGTCTGAGCTTTTCTTGGCCGTCCGCAAACGTGACGTGGCGTTCGATGGGGATCGGTCGCTCTTCGAACTCGATGAGTCGGGCCTCAAGTCGACCGGCCAGCCACTTGGGGTTGCCGACGGTGGCCGACAAGTAAATCCATTGGGCACCGTCGTAGCTGTCGTGGCGCTCTCGGCTCGCACGCTGCTCGCAGTAGTATTTCAGTCGCGAAATGAGCCCGTCGAGGCGGTGGCCTCGCTCCTCTTCTTTGAGGGTGTGGACCTCGTCGATGACGACTGTTCCCACGTCGCCGAGGTTTTTGCCCGTCCGCAGCGCGTGGTCGACCCCCTCGTAGGTGCCGACGATCACGTCCGCCGAGGGGTCGAACTGGCTGCCCGAGTCGGCGATCCGGCTCGCACCGACCCGGATCGTCACCTCAAGGCCGAGTTCGGCGTACTGTTTCTTGAAATCCTCGTGTTTCTGGTTGGCGAGTGCGACCAGCGGCACCAAAAACAGCAGCTTTCCCTTGCCTTTCAGCGCGCGGTCGATTCCTGCAAGCTCGCCGACCAACGTTTTCCCAGTCGCAGTCGCACTGACGACAAGTTGGTCGTCGCCGTCGAGCAGGCCATTGCGGACCGAGAGGCTCTGGACCGGCAGCAAGGAATCAAACCGGGATTCGGTCATCGCTTTGAGTTTGGGATGCAGGTCCAGATCCGCGCTTTTGACCGGGTCGACGTCGTCGACGGTCGCACTGATCACGTCGAACTTCGTGAGATCTGGATCAAGTTGGCCCGACAGGAGGTCGACGATGCGGTCGAGATCTTGGACCTCCAACAGGAGGTCCTCAAGTCGGTCCTGGGCTGACCCAGTGAACTGGCCCTTATACGACAGCTCACGTTCGAGTTCTTCGATTGCGCAGTCCGGACAGATGTGTTCGCGGTCGGTTTTGATCGCCGTCTCGTCAGTAATCGGCGAATACCGGCCGTCGTTGGCGCAGTATCGGCAGGTTCGGACGACCGCAGCCTCCAGTTGGTAGCCATCGAGCATGTCTTGGAGTTCTCGGCGGCATGCCTTCGTGGTCTGCTGAGAGATTCGGATTCGCCCTGCGTTGCGTGCAAGGTCGACGAACTCGGTGGGGTCCCGTGGCTCTTCACTGGTTCCCTGCTTGCGGCGGAACCGGCCGGGTCGCGGGCCCGCACTCGTCTCTTTTAATTCAAGTTGGCCGACAAAGACGCGCCCGCCGTTTTTCTGGGCGACGACCTGGTAGGAGCCGCCGGTTTCGTGGAGAAACAGGATGTCGACGGCCGGAACCTGCTGTGACACGCCCCGAGCTATGCAAGCGGAGTATATCAGCGGTTCGGCTCAGCGTCGGCGCGTTCCACTGTCGACGGCCAGTTTAATACCATCTCACCGACTACGTTGCGTATGCGTGGCATTCGTCTCGGGAGCGTGTTGGGTATCCCGGTCCAACTCAACTGGACCTTCCTGCTCATCTTGCCAATCTTCGCCTGGATCATTAGCTCGGATATCGTCCTGTTGGCCGAGTTAGTCAACAACGTCCTCGGGAGTTCGATTGCGACTGACCCACTTACTGCTGGTTCGATGCCCTGGATTCTCGGCTTTGCCGCGGCTGGTGGGCTGTTTTTCGGCGTCCTCCTGCATGAGTTCGGCCATTCGCTGATGGCGATGCGCTACGGGCTCGAAATCGAATCGATTACACTCTGGCTGCTCGGCGGCGTTGCGAGCTTCAAAGAGATGCCCGAAGAGTGGCTCAAGGAATTCAACATCGCCATTGCGGGCCCAATCGTCAGCGTGCTGGTCGGGATTGTCTCCTACGTCGGCTTTCTGCTCACCTCGGGGTTCGGCGCGCTGCAGTTCGTTCTTGGCTATCTCGCGCTTATGAACATCGCACTCGCGGTGTTCAACATGCTACCTGGCTTTCCGATGGACGGCGGGCGAGTGCTTCGGGCACTGCTGGCGCGAAATCGCCCACACGCCCAAGCAACCCAGATGGCCGCCGAGGTCGGCAAGATCTTTGCGTTTATGCTCGGTATTCTCGGGCTGTTTGCCTTCAGTCCACTGTTCATCCTGCTTGCCTTCTTTATTTACATTGCGGCCTCCGGCGAGGCCCAACAGTCGACGGTCAAAGCCGCTTTTCAGGGCGTCACCGTCCGCGATATCATGACGCCCGGTGACGAACTGCACGTCACCGAACCCGAGTCGTCGATTTCCGAACTGCTAGGGCGGATGTTCACCGAACGCCACACTGGATATCCGGTCGTCGACCGTCACGGCGACCTTATCGGAATGGTTACCCTGGATGACGCCCGGACGATCAAAGAGATCGAACGCGACGCCTACCGGGTCGAGGACGTGATGGAACGCGATATCCAGCAGATCGACCCGCGAGCGGATGCGATCACCGCGCTGCGGACGATGCAGGAACACGGCGTCGGCCGCCTGCCGGTAGTCGACGAACACGGCGAGTTGATAGGGATTATTTCGCGGACGGATCTGATGACTGCGTTCAACGTGATCCAGAGCCGTGGCGACAACAGCTCGATTATTCGCTCCGACTCATCGGGTTCGAGCCTGCCGCGTGTCGAGTAATCTTAGCGTCGAAGTCGACCCAGTCGTCGACTGCCGACCGGCGGTGACAGTGCGTGCAGTCTCTTCGATGTTCAGTCATCAATTCGAGTTGGCTGCGAGTTCAGTAGCCGGTAGACCGAACGCCGGGCCAACACGTGGCCTATGGACACCGCTTTCAGCTTCCGGTGAGATAATCTAGGTTATTCAACACATCTCGGGCGAACGGCAGTGGATCGGAAACTGACAGATAATCGAAACCGCGGTTGCTGATGACTGATCTGGCAACTGATGCTGTCGACGAACCAAGCGACGGTGACTCAACAATCGGGTTGTCATCCGTGAGAATACTTCGGAGATGGATGAGCTCTCCGCCGAGGCGATGGGTTCCGATGCCCGCCTCATACGTTGTGTTAGGCGTTGGCTGCTCTCCGATTGCGAGTTTCCAAACGTAGTATGGGAAATCCAAGCCAGCACGAACGGGACAGGAGATGGACGTCCAGACACGTGGGTTGATCTCAAGCAGCATGTACTCGCCCGTTTCGGCGTGCCGCTTGAACTGGACGGACGCAAGACCATGCCAATCGAGATGCTCAAGCAGGTTACGCCCCGCCTTTTCGAGCGCTTCGTCGTGAATCGTCTCGCGATATACACTGGTTCCGCCAGTGTATGAGACACCGCGTACCTGTCGTTTCAGACACGTTGCCACGGCCTCTCCCTCATTGTACAGTGCCCAGAATCCGTACTCCTCGCCGGGAATAAACTTCTGACAGATCGGTTCGTGTTTCAGTTCGGATTTGATGGCCTCCGAGTCGATCTCGTCGTCCTCACGGCCAAATATCACTGAATCGACGATAGCAAGTTGATCTGATCGAAGCGTGTCGACGTATGCCGGGGCGAGCAGTGAGTATCGT
This sequence comes from Haloferacaceae archaeon, assembly GCA_003554115.1. The sequence continues at coordinate 8,960 of PWFE01000052.1, forward strand.
GGCTTGATAACGTACTGGTCGGCGTCTCCTTCGAACGAATCCAACAACTGTGTTCGTGGGGCGGAGACACCAGCTTGGCGTGCAGCCTCAACCAGTGCTTTCCGGTCGTGGACGAGCCGCAGCGTCTCGAAGGAGGGCCAGACCGGCGAGACATGCTCGGCAAACCGCTCTCGATGCTTCGAAAGTACGTACGCATCTTGCTCACGAGACGGGATAATCGTACGGACGTCCTCGCGTTCGGCAATCGAAAGCAGTGCTTCGGTATACCCCTGCAGATCAGTGAATGGTGAGGGGACGAGAACATCCTCGTCACAGCACTGCGAGTACAATGCGGGCGCGGTGTCGTCGTGAGAATAGGCGATAGTATTGACATCTTGTCGGTGGAGACATCGAAGACAAGTCGTTGCGCCTGGTGAAGCCGCAATCGCTACTGAACCCACCGCTGTCTCGCCAGTAGTGGCCATTGTCCACAGCCACTCTTCGGCCTCTTTTAGTAATGAGCTGCTTAGCTAGTGCCACATTAATTTTCTACTCAGATTGTTTGCATTCAATTTTCTGGTTACTGTATACCGAATCACTGAGTGCGTCCGAG
>PWFE01000146.1 GCA_003554115.1 Haloferacaceae archaeon
ATTTCCGCTACCTATACGGCCGGAGTGGCCAGTACGACCTGTACGGAGCCAATGCGTATGCGGATCTAATCGAACCGGAGCTTCCCGAGTTCGTCAGCGAAACGTTCGAATCACTTTGCCACCAAGCACTTCCCAAGCTTTACCCGGACTACAGACTGACACAGCTGCCTGCCCAGTGGTGGTACAAACAGCATGAAATCGATGTTGTCGCACCAACCGACCAGCGCACGTTGATTGTCGGGGAAGCGAAGTTCACGAGCTCCCCGCTCGGATACGATGTTCTCGCCAAGCTTGAGAACACAACCGACCACATTGACTGGACGACGAACACCGGTGAGACGCCGGCGTATGAATACGTCCTATTCAGTCGATCCGGGTTCAAGCAGTCAGTCGAAGAAGCAGCAGCTGAGCGCGATAATCTCCGGCTCGTTAGCTTGAAAGAGGTCGTTTCGGTACTCGAATCCAGTTAGTCACAGTCTACTGCCCGCTGTCGTATTGGACGCGAGGCTGGAATTGTTAGTGAATGTGAAGAGAACGGGCGATTTGCGCATAAATCTCATGCTCCGACGGGGATTGGACAGTGTGACCTGCTTGTTCGCAGAATTGGTAACCCGCTCGCCTGTATAGGCTTGGAGACAAAACAACACTAAATCCTGAATTTACAGCTATGTGATCGACAGTTACCCATACAATTATGTTCCTGTGTTGTCAATCAAATGTTGGCGAATCGCATGACACCGGCGACCCCCGTTACGCAGCGTGACGAAATCAAATCGGCCAAGGAGGGGTTCCTTTATAAACGCCGTACCGCCGTCTGCCAAATGTTACCCGTCACGCAGAATGATGGGCGCTGCAGGATTTGAACCCGCGACAACTTGGTCCGAAGCCAAGCACTCTGTCCAGGCTGAGCTAAGCGCCCGCATTCGAACGAATCCGACCTGTAATAATAAGAGCGTCGGTCTGAGGGCAACCAGTCGACCGCTCACATACGACATACGAGTAGCCGACAGCGATACTCGATCCGAATCCACGTTCTTTATTCGGTGAGACTGATGACCGAGAGGTATGACATCGGCGGCAGCGCGAATGTGGGCTTGTATCGAGCTCACCCGGCCGGCCAATGCGGTCGCGGCCGGCGCGCTCACGTTTACCGGCGCGTTCGTGGCGGGTGGGGTAACCACGGCCCCAGCAGCGGTCGCAGCCGCAGTCGTCGCAACCGTCACCGCAACCGGCGGCGGCAATGCAATAAACGACTACTTCGACCGCGAGATCGACGCCATCAACCAACCAGACCGACCGATTCCACGGGGGGACATCTCCGCGCGCGGCTCGCTGTGGTTCAGCCTTGGACTGTTTGGCGTTGCGATTGCGGCCGCCCTTACACTGCCCAGAGTCGCCATCGGGATTGCGGTGTTCAATTTCCTCGCGCTGGTGGCCTACACGGAGCTATTCAAAGGGCTGCCAGGCGTCGGGAACGTACTTGTGGGGTATCTGACTGGCAGTACGTTCCTGTTTGGTGGCGCAGCCGTCGACGAGCCACTGGGTGCGCTTGCACTGTTTGGACTGGCTGCGGTTGCAACACTCACACGCGAAATCGTCAAAGACGTCGAAGATATACATGGAGACCGACAGGAGGGCCTTCGGACGCTACCGATTGTGATCGGTCAGCGCCGCGCACTCTATGTTGGCGTGGGTGCGATGGTGCTTGCGGTCGCCGCGAGCGGCTGGCCATACTACGTCGGAACGTTCGGGGTGGTGTATCTTGCGGTCGTGATTCCAGCCGATTTCGTGATGCTGTGGGCGACCGCAACCGCGTTCAGCGATCCGGCTGCCAGCCAGCGATGGATCAAACGCGGGATGCTGTTGGCCGCCGTGGCGTTCGTTGCCGGGCGGGCGATGGAGGTGGCAGCTGTCTGAACCGAGAGGGACACAGACAATCGGAGTCTCATAATCAAAAAGAATATTACCCGCAACCGGTATCATCCATTCAGCCGATGATCCTCGGAGTGTCCGACTGTCGACAACCAGCATGCAACCGAGGAGCCACAGCAATATGAGGCCGGTATAATGTATGACCTTACTGCGGATCTCGAAACGGAAGTTCTGCCGGGAACGAATATTCTCATCTCCGGGCCACCACTGACAGGAAAGCGATCACTCGCACTCGATATGCTCGCCCACGGTGTTGAAAACGACGAAGGGGCGATTATCGTCACGACAAAAGACAGCGCGACCCGTGTCCTAGAGGATTTCGCCCGTCGAACCACCTACGAAGGTCGACCCGTCGCCGTTGTCGATTGTGTCACCCGCCAGCAGGGTGTCGGTGAGGTCAGAGAGGACAAACGAATCAAGTACACGTCCTCACCGGTTGATATGACCGGAATCGGAATCAAGCTCTCGGAGTTCCTGCAGGCATTCCACCAACAGCAGGGCATCAGTCACAACCGGATTATGGTTCATTCGCTTTCAACGCTGCTGATGTATTCGGATCTCCAGACTGTCTTCCGGTTTCTCCACGTCTTTACTGGGCGCATCCAGAGTGTCGACGGCCTTGGTGTGTTCTGTATCGATTCGTCTTCGCACAACGACCAAGAGATGAACACGCTCACACAGCTGTTCGACGGTGTGATCCGAACCGAAGAGGACAAAGAGCCGGATATCCGGCTGGCCCACTGATCGAACGCACGTTTTTGTCGCTGCCTGCCGTCTGTTGAGCTATGACTGTTTCCGATGACACGCTCCGCACACTGCTCGCGATGGATCGAATTGCCGTTGTCGGCTGTTCGAGCACAGCCGGCAAAGCCGCCCACGAAATACCCGCCTACCTCCAGCGACACGGCTATGAGATCATCCCGATCAACCCCTTTGCCGACGAGATACTCGGCGAGGTCGCCGTCGACTCACTGGCCGACGTCGACGGTGAGATCGATCTCGTCAACGTGTTTCGGCCCAGCGAGGAGGTTGCCGGAATTGTCGAAAAAGTACTCGACCGAAACGAAACAAAAGCGGATGTCGAGGGGCTGTGGCTTCAGTTGGGAATCGGGGACGATACAGCCGAAACAGCAGCCGAAGACGCCGGGCTCACTGTGGTCTCGAATCGATGTATGAAAATCGAACACCAGCGGCTGGTTGTGTAATCAGGCGTCCGTCTCAGTCGGAGTCTCTTCGTCGCCGTCAGTCTCGTCGGCATCGGTGTCGGCTGTATCGACGCTCTGGCCGTCAGAATCGGCCCCAGCGGCCTCGGCATCACGAATGTGGGCATCCGCCGCGACGGCATCAAGGTCGATATCGAGTTCGGTCGCAATCGCATCGAGAACCGCACGCTGTTCGATAATTTCCGACTCAAGCGTCTGGACGCGGTCGCCGGTGTCTTGGACGGTGTTCTGGGTTGATTCGACCTGTTCGCGGACCTCGTTGAGGCGGTGGTACATCTTTTCGGCCGTCTCAGCGAGCATCTGGATCTTCTTTGTTGTACTTCCAAGTCCCATACCCATCCATGAGTGTCTGGCTTTGTGTCTGTTGTGGCTTCAGTCGACAAAACCGGACGCGAGCCGAGTACTTTTCGTCCTGCCTTGCTTGCTCCCTGTATGGACGGGCCACGACTGCTGTTGACGAACGACGATGGAATCGACAGCGTCGGCTTTCGCGCACTGTACGAGGGGCTTTCGGAACTCGGCGAGGTGACGGCTGTCGCGCCCGCGGAGGATCAAAGCTCGGTCGGTCGGTCGATCTCACGGTCGGTCGACATCCGCGAACACGAACTTGGATACGCCGTCGATGGCACCCCGGTCGACTGTGTGATCGCCGGGCTCGGCACGCTCTGTCCAGACGTCGACCTCGTCGTCTCGGGCTGTAATAAAGGCGCAAACATCGGAGCCTACGTCTTGGGTCGGTCGGGCACAGTTAGCGCGGCGGTCGAGGCCGCCTTTTTCGAGGTGCCAGCAATCTCCGTTTCCCTGTATATCGACGCCGGTGACGACTGGGAGCAGTTGGCGACCGACACCGACGATTTCCGGCACGCCACCGCGGCCACCCGGTATCTCGTCGACCACGCTCATAAGACAGAGATCTTCGAGACGGCCGACTATCTCAACGTCAACGTTCCCTACATCAAGACCGACGAGGGAGTTGCCGAGCCGACGGAGATGGTTGTCACTCGTCCGTCGACGCGCTACGAGATGGGTGCCGAACGAAACGGCGGACAGATCGACCTCCAAGACGGCGTCTGGGAGTTGATGCGTTCGGGATCACTCACAGATCCGGAGGGCACCGACCGTCGGGCGGTCGCCGACGGGAAAATCAGCGTCTCGCCGCTGACTGCGCCGCACTCGACAGAACGCCACACAGCACTCGATCAACTGGTCGAGCGGTATCAGGTCGACGTGAGTTTATAAACGGGTTGTAGCCTCAACCGAGGCGAGAAGGGCGTCGTCAGCAGAGAATCGGGCGTGACACAACGTCTACAACAGGTATACGAGGCTCAGTCGTCGGATTCTGCAGCCGCCGTCTCACCGCCGGCTGCGGCGGCTTTTCCACGGCTCCGTTCGAGGTCTTCAAGATAGGCGTCGGCGTCCATCGCCGCCTGACAGCCCATCCCCGCTGCGGTGACGGCCTGCTGGTAGTGGAAGTCGACCACATCACCCGCGCCAAACAGCCCGTCGACGCCAGTTGCGGTCTGGTTGCCACCCTTGCCACCTTCCGTCTGCAGGTAGCCTTCCTCGTCGGTCTCGACGCCGGTGCCCTCCAGATAGCCGGTGTTCGGTGTGTGACCAATCGCGTAGAACACCGCACCCACGTCGAACTCGAACTCCTCGGTTTCGGGATCGTCGAGTTTGGCAGTCGGATGGCCCTCAGGGTGTTCGACCAGCGTCACCGAGTCGACGCCTTCCTCGCGGCTGCCGTGGAGTTCGATGGCTTCGGTGTTGCGCATGATTTCGATTTCGCCGGCCTCGACTTTGTCCATGATGCGGTCGATCCAGACATCTTCGGCGCGGAACTCCTCGCGGCGATGGACGAGGTACACTTTCGAGGCGAACTTGGTGAGGAAGTGGGCTTCCTCCATGGCGGCATCGCCGCCGCCGATCACCATGATCTTCTCATCGCGGAAAAAAGCCCCATCGCAGGTCGCACAGGTCGACAGTCCGTACCCCATCAGCTCTTGTTGGCCGGGAATATCAAGCGTCCGGGCACTCGCGCCGGAGGCGGCGATGACGGCGTCGGCCGTATACACATCGCCGTTGTTGAGGGTGATCCGGAACTGGCGGTCGGTGCCCTCGCCTTCCGGTTCAACTGATTCGAGAATCCCGTTTTTCGTCTCCGCGCCGAACTGCTCGGCCTGTGCTTTCATCTTGTTGATCAGCTCGGGGCCGGAGATGCCGTCCGGAAAGCCCGGATAGTTTTCAACCTCGGTGGTCAGCGTGAGCTGGCCACCGGGTTCGTCGCCCTCTAAGACGAGAGGATCGTTGTTCGAGCGTGCCGCATAGATGGCGGCGGTGAGCCCAGAGATGCCGGTGCCGGCGATCACCAACGGTCGGTGGTCGACGACTGTCTCGGAGTTGGATGACATAGCTTCGGATACGAAGAGGAATCGTATGTAGGTTGTGCTGTGTCCCAAGCGTGCCGGAAACCGAGACAGTGTAGAGCCGAGGCCACGCCGATCCACAGACGCTTTGCTACTACACCTCAGAGATGAGCCAATGACAGACCACTCGGAGCCCGGGGCCGAGGCGTCGACCGACGATGGGCCAGCCGCCGGGGATCTTCAGGCCGTCTACGACCGGATTGCGACCCACTTCGCACAGACCCGGGAGTACGCTTGGCCGGAGGTTGAGTCGTTTATTAGCGACGAGATCGACCGCGCCGGCCTTGAACGTGCGCTTGATCTCGGCTGCGGCAACGGTCGACACGCCCAGGCGCTGGCCGAACAGGGAGCCGAGGTGATCGGCCTTGATGTGAGCCGTGGGCTGCTCGCAGAGGCCCGCGAACGCGCCACCGACCGCGACTTCGATGTCGATCTCGTCCATGGCGATGCTGGTCGACTGCCGCTTACCACGGACGTGTTCTCGCAGGTCGTCTACGTTGCGACGTTGCACCATCTTCCCACACGCGAGGCGCGACGTGAGAGTCTCTCAGAGGTCGGCCGTGTGCTGGCCCCGAACGGCCGAGGGCTCGTCTCGGCGTGGAGTACGGCTCACGACCGCTTTGAGGCAACTGAGGGGTTCGACACCACCGTCGACTGGACGCTGCCCGGCGGCAAGCGCGTTGGCCGATTCTACCACATTTATGATCCCGAGGAGTTCCGCGAAGACCTAGAGGCTGCCGAACTCAGCGTAGTCGACTGCCGAGTCTCCAGTGGAAACTGCTATGCGGTGGTCGCGCCGCCCGAGGTATTGTAAGGCTGGCGCACAACTGTGATGTATTTATCCCACAGGAACCCGAATAGTAGCCAATGAGTGAGACCAACGGTGCGGACGAGGAGTCGACTGTCGATTCATATGAGGTTGCGGTTGTCGGCGGGGGGCCGGCGGGATTGTCGGCAGCACTGTACGCAACGCGGCTGGGCCACGATACGGTTGTCGTCGACCGCGGCGGCGGCCGGGCGGCGATGATGCTCGATACGCACAACGTGATCGGTGTTACTGAAGACGTCTCGGGCAACGAATTTCTCGCTACCGCGACCGAGCAGGTCGAAGAGTACGGTGGAACGGTCGTCCGCGATTTCGTCACCGAGATCGACCGCGAGGCCGACGGTCGGTTTCGGCTGGCAGGAAACTCGACGGAGGTGCTGGCAGACCGGGTCGTCCTGGGTGTTGGCTTTTCGGACGAACGACCCGAGCCACCGCTGCCGCGGACCGGCAAGGGACTCCACTACTGTCTGCACTGTGATGCCTACATGTTCATCGACGAACCCGTCTATGTGATGGGTGTAGGCGATTCGGCGGCCTACGTGGCGATGATCATGCTCAATTTCACCGACGAGGTCGACATACTCACGCGCGGTGACGAAATCGAGTGGAGCGACGAGACCCAGCAACTCCTCGAGGCTCACCCGGTCGACGTGATTGAATCCGATATCGCGGGGATGAACAAGGGCGAGGACGGCTGGCTCGAAAGCTTCGAGTTCGAGGACGGGACGCTCCGAGAGTATAAAGGCGGCTTTGCGCTGTATGGCTCGAACTACAACACCGACCTGGCCGAGTCGCTGGGCTGTGCGTTGAACGACGATGGGACGATTGTGGTCGACGACCACGGGAAGACGAGCGTTGAGGGCGTCTACGCCGTCGGCGATATCACACCGGGACACAACCAAGTGCCGGTGGCAATGGGCAAGGGCGCGAAAGCGGGATTGGCGATTCACAAAGAGCTACGGACGTTCCCCAAATCACTCGACGAGATCGAAGCCGAGGGGCCAGTTGCCGAGACCGACGTACCAAGTGTGTCGACAAAGCTTCAAAAAGCAGCCCGCACGTTCGGCGACGACTGACCGCAGACGAAAACGGTAAGGTAATTAACGGCCCGTCGAGAAATGGAGTATACGTCGATCAAGCGGCGTTGGAACGCGACGAGTGCCGTGGTCGACGTTGTGCGTGCCGGTGGTCTAGTGGCAGGACCTGAGCCTTCCAAGCTCATGGCCCGGGTTCAAATCCCGGCCGGCACATTTTTTAAGGCTAAAACGGCGAGCGGCCGCCGTACCGCTCGCACGTGATTTGAGACTGGCTGTAACACGTCGGCACAGCCAGCACCGTCGACCATCAAGTCGGTACCGAGAAACTGGACCAGTGAATGTCAGTCGAGATTAGTGTACAAACGAACAGTCTCTGTGTCGAAACCTTAAACACCGATACCTACAATTGCGAGAGTATGACAAACGACGCCACAGTCAACCGTCGAACGTATCTCAAAACAGTCGGTGCCGCCGCGGGTACCGCAGTTGTTGCTGGCTGTCTGGGTGACGACGATACGCCTGTTATCAACCCTGGGACTGCACCTGGCTTCCCACCGTTCGAGTTTACCGAAGACGGCGAACTCGTCGGCTTCGATATCGATCTGACAGAGGAAGCAATCGAACGGGCTGGCTACGAAGTCGGCGACTGGACTGAAGTCGAGTTCGATTCGCTGATTCCCTCGCTCACACAGAACAACATCGATCTGATTGCCGCCGCGATGACAATCACCGACGAGCGTGCCGAGCAGATCGCCTTTTCAGACGCCTACTACCAATCCGATCAGGCGGTTCTCGTTCGGGACGACGGCGAGTTCGAACCGGAATCGACCGATGATCTCGCAGGTCTCCGTGTCGGCGCGCAGTCGGGGACGACCGGCCGAGACGAAGTGGGCAACCTAATCGACGACGGAATCGTCGACGAGGACGACTTTCGGCAGTACGACAACTACACGCTGGCCGTCGACGATCTTGAAGCAGAAAACGTCGATGCGATCGTCGTCGACATTCCAGTTGCCCAGAATTTTGCCGACAGTCGCGCAGTGAGTATTGCCTTCGAGATCGAAACCGGCGAGGAGTTCGGCCTTGGCATGCGCCAAGACGACGACCGAATCGAAGATATCAACGCGGCGCTCGCAGAGATGCAAGAGGACGGTACGTACGACGACCTCGTCGACGAGTGGTTCGAATAGTCGAATGGACGCTGTACTGTTGCAGGTAAGCGACTGGCAGTTTATCTTCAACAACTGGCAGTTTCTCGCGCTGGGCGTCGTCGTCACCATCATGCTAACCGTGACGAGCCTCACGCTTGGCTTCGCACTGGGCTTTCCAGCCGGGGCTATCGAGGTTTACGGCGACGGCCGGCTCGCTTCCGTCTCTAATACGGCAGGTGTCATCCTGCGCGGGACTCCAATCGTCGTGTTGGTCGTCCTGTTTTTCTTTGCCTTGCCGATTCCGCGGCTCGGGACGGTGCCGGTAATCGATCTGCAACTGAACGCATTTATTGCGGCGACGCTCGCACTCGGCCTGCGGAGTGCAGCCTATCAAGCACAGGTGTTTCGGGGGGCAATCCAGTCAGTCGACAGCGGTCAGATGGAGGCCGCACGCTCGGTAGGACTGAGTAAAATACAGTCAATTCGACACGTTATCTTTCCGCAGGCTGTTCGCCGGTCACTCCCCGGCTTTCAAAACGAGTTTACAATCGTCCTCAAAGACACCAGCGTTGCGTTCGCAATCGGGTTGGCCGAGTTGCTAACGCGTGCCGAACAGCTCTACCTCCAGCCCGGTCGCGACACTGCGGTTATCGAGGTTATCATTACGATCAGTGCGATCTACTTCGTGCTCACGTTCACGACGAACCGCGCGCTCGATTACGTCCACAGCCAGTATGCAATCCCAGGAGGAACTGAATGAATTTTCACCGAGGTGACAGCAAATGAGTCTACTCCGTCTCGAAAACGTCGACAAATCCTACGGCAACGAACCAGTACTGCACGATGTGAGCTTCGACATGGAACGACAGAGCGTCGAAGTGATCGTCGGCCCGAGCGGTTC
>PWFE01000093.1 GCA_003554115.1 Haloferacaceae archaeon
CCGGCAGGAAGACGCCGGCCAAAAGCAGGTTGACGACGGGGCCGGCGATGGCGATATGACCGTGTTCTTCGGGTGTGAGATACCCACGGTGGTGGACTGCACCGGGTGCGGCGAAAATAAAGCCGAGCAAGGCAGTCATCAGCGCCAAAAACAGCATACTGTAGTCGGCACGGAACTCGGCGATCTGGTCGTAGTGAACGGCGACGACTTTGTGGGCGACCTCATGGAAGAGGAACGCTACGCCTGCAGTGAGCAGGCTGATGACGACCAAAGAGGGCGTTACAATCAGCGCGGTTATGTTGGGTCCGCCGCCAACGAAGAAAATGGCAAACGCCGCACCCAGTGCGAGCCACGCCACCAGCAGGTCGCGCACCTCGTGGTCGCTAAACTCATACCCCGCGATTCGGTAGGCCAGACTCATGTCACGGTCCCCCAGATGAGTTCGGCGCTGTTACGCGCACCTTCGATCATGAGTTGTGAGATGCCATCGACGCCACCTAGCTCCGCGCCAAACTGCGGGAGAATGTAGCTCACAAACAGGATACTGGCGATAATGCTGCCGATGTTAGTGAGTGCGACAATCATGATGAGTTTGAACATCGGCACCTCGAACATCTCGGAGACGATTTCGCCGAGTGGTTTGGTCTCATCCGACAGCAGTCCGTTGAGTTTCGAAATGTCGCCGATATTGACAGACAGATGCCGTAACTCGGCGTAGCCTGCGAACCAGCCCGGAGCGAGTGCCGGATTGATCGACGTCATCCAGGCGACCGCTCCGCCGACGCCAGCCGACGACCAACGCGCACCCGCGAGCTTAGCGAAGCCAGCAGCGAAAACAGCGTTGATCAGGAACCACGCGCCGAACAGCCGGAGCAGGAAGCCGTCTTGGACGCCAGCCATCGCCAGCAGCACAAAGAACGTAATGAAGGCGACCGAGAGCACGATGCCAATAATTTTTCCCCACGGCAGTCGACTCCCTTTTTCCTCGCCGACAAGCGAGTCCATCGGTGGCAGGGTCTCGGGGTTGGCGAGATAGCCCTCGATACCTTGGCGATGACCCGCCCCAACGACCGCTAACACGTTGTAGCCTGCCTTTCGGAGCCCCACAAGCTGGTGGGCGATGTAAGCGTCGCGTTCATCAATCAGTGCCTCTGCGCCACCGGGGCTGAACTGCCGGAACTCCTCCATCATCACGGTCACAACATCAGCGTCGGTCAACTCGTCGACATCCAACTCATCGATACCGCCGGCTTCAGGCTCAGTCGGTCCGCGGAGGCCGATCAACGCCGCCGCGAGAAGGCCGAACACCAGCCCACCGGTGAGTCCCAGTGCGAGACTCCCGATCAGCGTGATGCTAAAGCCGCCGAGATAGCCGACGAGCAGGCCATCTGCGATACCCAGCATGCCGCCACCAACCACGCCGACAGTGAGGCCACTGCCGAGCGTGGCTGCCAGTCGGGTATCGCCGTCAACCACCAAGCCAGCAAGCTGTTCGACGATCAGCGCAGTCGCCAGCCCGAGAATTGCCGCGCTGGCTGCTCGGAGGTACACCGTCTCGGTTATGCCGACACTACCGCCAAAGAGCGCGAGTGCGGGGCCGGCCAGTAGACCGACAATAAGGCCGACCATAATTCCGACCACTCGGCTGTCGGTCACACCAAAGGCGAGGCCGCCAACCATCTGTAGCTTTTCTGTGATCGTCATCCGCGCCCAAAAGCGTTGGATCGTCTGTTGGATATCCCGGTCGACGAGCGCGACGCCATGGCCGTGTTGTTCGGCGGTGTCGATTGCAGCCATCATATCCGCGCCGGGTTCGACATCGAACTGGTCGCCCATCCGTGTTTGGACGTACGACAGCATCCAGTAGGCCAAGAACTGAAACACCGTATTACCCTGCAAAAGATCGCTGGCGTCGAGATCATCGGGTTCTTCGCCCTGCATTTGGCGGTATCGCCCCTCATCAAGTTCAACCGCGACGATGTCGGGTTGCTCCTCGGTTATCCGGCGTTCGACCTCCTCGACGCTGGCTTCCGAGACGTGGGCAGTCCCGACAACGCTCACCCGCCCCTCGCCGCTGGGTTCGACCGGCGGTGCTGGGCGGTCCGCTGGTTCGCTCATTGGCCGCCTTAGAGGGCCATCCCGTTTACCAGTATCGGAGTCTGCATCTCCAAGTTGCCTGTTCGTGGTCGACCGAAAGCCGGAGATCTCGCAGGGAAGTCTACTCTCGTTGGACGAATACTGTCCGTCGACCGCGGGAACAGTTATTCATAGCCGCCTCCCCAAGACAGTGTATGGCACACTCCGCGGCAGTTACGGGGATCGGTATGGGCGTTGGACCGGAGGGCGAAAACGTCCCGGCGGTCATCCTCACAGCACGCGATGAGTATCTCCCGATTTTTATCACTGCAGACCAAGCCCAATCGATCCGGCTTGCACTCTCCGGCGAAGCGTTCGAACGGCCGCTCACACACGACCTGCTGGTTGAGATGGTCACAGAGTTCGGTGGCGCAGTCGACGGTGTGCGGATCGACGATCTCGCCGACGGGACGTTTTATGCAAAAATTGACGCCGAGCGGTACGACAACGGCGAACCCGAGTCGTTCGCCTTCGATGCACGACCCAGCGACGCCATCGCACTGGCGGTTCGTGTCGAGTGCCCAATCGAGGTCTCGGACGGTATTCTCGATGCGGCCGGCCGGTCGCCCGATGAGGTCGATATTGGGCCCGCAAAACGCGATGACGACACACTGGGCTCTGAGGATCCGTTCTCCGAAGGGTTTGACGAGTAACTGCTGGCTTCCGTCCGCGGGTTATCGTGAACCGAGTGTTACCTCAACGGTCTGTTCGTCGCCGTCTCGAATGATTCCTACCGAAACCGTCTCACCCGGAGCGGTTTCGAGTGCGAGAATACTTGCTAAGGTGTCCGAACTGTCGACCGGCTCGCCGGCGAGGTCGACGATTACGTCCCCGCCGGTTGGAATTTCAGGTTCTTCAGGCGGCTCGGGTGGTTCCTCTGGGGGCTCCTCCGGCGGCTCTTCGGGTGGCTCCGTTGGCCTATCTTCCTCTGGGTCGAATTCCGGGAGTTCCTCGGCATCATCTGGCGAGATACTCGGTTCCAGCACACCATCGGCTGGCCCATCGGGGTCGACTTCGATAACAAGCAAGCCACCGGGTTCCGAAAGCTCGGCCGCATCAGCCAGCGCTGGGTCGACCTCTTGCATCGTAATCCCCAGTTTAGCGTGCTCGTAGCTGCCGTGTTCGTTGAGTTCTGGGACGACTCGTTGGGCCAGTGCTGCCGAGATGGCAAAGCCGACTGTTTCGCCCTGATTGGCAAACACCACCCCGACAACCTGCCCCTGCGTGTCGACGACTGGTCCTCCGCTGTTGCCGGGATTCAGTGCAATGTCTGTCTGGATCGTATCAGGGATGAGATACGGGCCGGGGCCCGGAACCGACCGGTTGCGACCACTGATAATACCTTGTGTGAGCGAATCCGAGAGATCGAACGGCGAGCCGATTGCGACGACCTCCTCGCCGACCGGTGGGGCTTGGTCGACGAACGACAGCGAATCTGGCATGTCGACGTCCTCGTCGACCGTGAGCACGGCTAGATCGCTGTGCGGATCGCTGCCGGCGACAGTGACCTCGGCCCACTGTCGGTCGGAAAACTGGACTGTCACATCCGGCCCGACGTCGACGACGTGATGGTTAGTCACGATATACTCTTCAACCACGAATCCGGAGCCTTGTCCCACCTGTCTGTTCCCATCGCTTACGTGGACGTCGACAACCGAATCGACGGCCTGTCGATACATCTGCGTATACACCGAATCAGCCTGCTGTCGACCGCTGTCGGTCGGAGCCACACAGCCAGCAAGACCACTGATTCCGACGCCGAGGCCTGCAAGCACCGTACGTCGCGTCCGTTTCATAACTACTGTCGGTGCTCCGACCGTAAAACCGTGTGTGATAGCCGGCCGACCCAGCCATGTTTATTCGTTTCGTGGTTCTACAGGGTGTATGAGCCTCCAGGTCGACCCACCTGAGCCACCCGAGTTGAACGAGATCGACCCCAACGAGTACGACGACGCAGACATCGTCGGCGAGACTGATTACAAACGCGCAGAACTGGAGGCGTTTCTCCACGACGGTGCGTGGAACGAGGCGTTCGGCCAGTGGGCCCGTGAGAGCGATATGGACGAAGACGTCTTCGAGATCGTCGTCGACCTGAACTTAGTCGAGCGGTTCGATTTCTTTTGGGACTCGTTTGCCGAACGCGTCGGCTACCACGCCCCGGGAATTCCAGCAGACTGGAAGGAACGCGACATTCACTCCGGACTGGATTCGTGGGGAACCGTCTCGTCGATTAATGCTGGACTAACTGAACTCGGACAGGTTGTCTGTGACGTCCTGAAAGACGACTACATCGACTGGGAAACGGAGTACGAACCCCCTGAGGACCTCCCGGAGTTCGATTAAGGAATGGGCGTCTTTTAGTAGTCGACGGCTAACCGGTTCGTACATGAGTAGCTCCGACCAGCCGCCGCCTCACGAGGTGACGATTCCGCCGCTGGACAACGACGCCCGGCAGGCAGTACGCGACAGGCAGCTGCAGTTGACGAAACCACCGGGTAGCCTCGGTCGGTTGGAGACGATGGCTGGCGACCTCGCTGCGATGCAATCAACCTCTCGGCCGACAGTAGATCCGGCGGTCGTGGTGACGATGGCCGCTGATCACGGTGTCGCAGCCGAGGGTGTCAGTGCGTACCCTCAGTCGATTACTGCGGCGATGGTCGCCAACCTAGCCGACCGCGGTGCGGCAGTTAACGCGCTGTGTGAGGCCAACGAAATCGAGAATATCGTCGTCGACATGGGAGTCGCCGGCGATATCCCAGCCGATGTTTTGGGGTACCGAGTCGACAAGGGAACAGCGAATATGGTACAGGGGCCGGCGATGACACCTCAGCAGGCACTCGATGCAATCAGCGCCGGTCAGTCAGTGCTCGCAGACGTGGCTCCCGAAGCGCGGGTTGTCGGTCTCGGCGAGATGGGAATCGCGAACACCACTGCCAGTGCGGCGATTACTGCACTCCTTACTGACAGTCCAGTCGAAGCAGTCACCGGCCACGGAACCGGCATCGATGTGGAAACGAGAGCCCAAAAGGTCGACGTAATCGAACAGGCCATCGAGACGAACAATCCAGACCCCAGCGATCCGATCTCGGTGCTTCGGTCGGTTGGCGGCTTCGAAATCGCCGGGCTCGTCGGGCTCACACTGTCGGCTGCCAGCCAGCGAGTTCCGGTGGTCGTCGACGGCTTCATCGCGGGAGCTGCCGCGTTAGTCGCGGCCGAACTCAACCCACGGGTGACCGATTACCTGCTTGCTTCCCACGACTCAGTCGAACCGGGGCATGCTGCCCAACTGGATGCGCTGGGGTTGGAACCCTGTTTCGACTACGGGATGCGACTCGGAGAGGGCACCGGCGCGGCGCTCGCTATCGGCGTTTATCGGGCGGCCTGCACAGCACACAACGAGATGTCGACGTTTGCCGAAGCAGGCCTCGAAACCGAGTAGTCAGTGACTACTTAGGACGGACAAGAGTTAGTCGATGACTTCGGCCGGAATGACGATCAGTGGTTGTTCGACGTTTCTGGCGAGTTTCCCGACGATGTTCTCCGAAAGCAGCCTGCGCCAGATGGATTTCTTGCGAGGGGTGAGAATAATCGCATCCGCAGCGTGCTCGGTTGCGGCATCGATAATCGTCTTGCTCACGTCGGTGCCGTACCACACCTCGCCGGTGACGGGGATGTCGACAGCCTCGAAACAGACGGTCGCTCGCTCGAAAACCCGCTGGGCTCGGCGTTGGGTTTCGTCGATGTCGACCTCGCGTTTGGGTTTTCTGACGATGTGGATCACGAACACTCGGCAGTCTTTACCGACGAGGTACGGGGCAACGGCCTCGCAGGTGTTGGTAGCGTCTTCCTCGGTGGAAATCGGCAACAGCACGTTGACCTCGACGAATGAGCGTGGTTTCATGAGTCCGAAAGCAACCGTCAATGACGATGTCGCTATCTACGTGAAGTCGGCCTAAAGTGTGTGTGTACACCGTGAGTGACAGTCGTTTCTTGATACCGTTCGCCCACCTGCGCCGAAACGTACTCTGCCGTCGACACACCCACTCTTGGATGTCGAGACCGTTGGTGAAGTATGACCACAGTCACCGTCTGGAACGAGTACCGACATGAACGAGAGAGCGATACCGTCGCCGAGATCTACCCTGATGGTATCCACACCGTCATCGCCGATTCGCTCGACAAGGCTGGCTTCGAGACCCAAACTGCAACACTCGACGAACCAGACCATGGCCTGAGCGAGCAAGTGCTGGCTGACACTGACGTACTGACTTGGTGGGGCCATGCCGCCCATGAGGAGGTCCGTGATGAGATCGTCGACCGCGTCCACGAGCACGTACTTGACGGAATGGGACTCATCGTCCTGCACTCGGGACACTACTCGAAGATATTTAAGCGACTGATGGGCACCAGCTGTTCGCTGAAATGGCGCGAAGCCGCCGAACGAGAGCGCCTCTGGGTTGTCGAACCGAGCCACCCCATCACTGAAGGAATTGATGAATACATCGAACTCGAAGAGGCCGAAATGTACGGCGAGCGGTTCGATGTCCCCGCACCGGAGACGCTCGTTTTTACCTCGTGGTTCGAAGGCGGTGAGGTGTTCCGCTCGGGCTGTTGTTACCGCCGCGGCAACGGCCGGATATTCTATTTTCGGCCGGGCCACGAAACCTACCCAATCTACCACACTGAGGCCGTCCAGCAGGTGCTCGCTAACGCTGTCGATTGGGCCGCGCCGGGCGACGGACCAACGCCGACGTTCGGCAACTATCAGCCTCACGAAGATATCGATCTCAGCGACGACCGAACCGTCCACTAATCGGCTGTCGGCGTGGTAGCTAAGTGTGTGGGAAGCCTATGGATTCCAATGAGCTCAGACGACGACGCGGGCAGCGAAGCCGGCTTAACGCTGATGTTCGCACTGGGTGGCGTTGCACTGCTGATTTTTCTGGCTGGAATCGGCGTTATTTGGTTCATAAGCTACGGCGGTTGATCGTTTCCTCGGTAGTCGTCGGCTACTCCGGGCCGTACTCCTTTCCAGCCCGCTCATCAGCGTTTTTTCGGCGGATCGCTGCCGAAGCTTGGGCGGCATCGTAGCCAAACAGTACGTCGACAGCGTACGCATCGGCGACTTCGGCGGCATGAATCAGGTTGTCGACATCCACGTCGACCGCGTACAGCTCGATTGAAAAGGGCGTCTCCGGCTCCCGGCCATCGAGGTCGTAGGAACCACCTAACGCGCTGCGAAAGCCGCGGGCGATGGTTTCAAGCCAGTAGGTGGTGCCATACTCGAGATCATACAGCGGAACAACGAACTCGTCGACGTACTCACTGAGTGCGTCGAGATCCAAGCCGGCTCGCTCGTAGAGATGGCCCGGATACGGGTCCGGATACAGGGTGAGATACAGCCGTCCCGGGACGCGCTCGCGGGCTTCGGCGACAAAGTCGGTGATTACTGCGGCGCGCCATGCTGTCCACGACTCGAATGTGCTGTCGGCGAATCGCTGTTCACACCGCTCGCAGTGACAGTAGCCTTCGCGCGGAAAGCCAACGTCGTCGAGCCGGACATCATCGTGTCTGGCTGCGCAGTCCTCGACGATCTCAATCAGTCCCTCGCGATAGGCGTCGTGGGTTGGACAGATGTAGGCCCAATCGAAGTAGGTTCTATCACGCGTTGCCTCTCGGCCTTCGCGGTCGACGGGGACCATCTCGGGATTGTCGCCCGCCGCGGCGTTGTCACCGAAACACGATATCATGTTGACTGCGCCGGCGATCGGCTCGGCTGGACGACCGGTGACATCTTTTACTTCATAAAAAGCGCGATCGAACTCCGGCCACTCGGTTTCAGGGACGTTTCGGGTGACTACCCCGTACATATCCGAGCGTTGGCTGGCCGTCTGTGTAAGTGTTCGTTCTCCGGGCTACTCGTCGAGTTCGACTTCGACGGGTTCAGTATCGCCCGAAAACAGGGCGTACGCGAGGACGACAACGAGCAGGACGGCGATCAGTTTCGCTTTCGTAGACATACACAATCGAACGGGTGGCTGGGTTAAAATTCTTTCCAGCAGGCTACTCTGGGTTGATGTGTTCGGCAAGCGAATCTCGAATAATCGTCCCGCAGTAGGCACACCGAACGCCTTCGTCGACCACCTGGAACTTGCTTTCGACCGGTTCGTTGTTGTTGGTGATACAGTTGCGGTTTGGACACTGAAGCAGCCCAATAACGGTCTCAGGCCGGTCGACACGGTTCTTCTGGACGACCTCGAAATCTCGAATAATATTGATTGTCGCCTCGGGGGCAATCAGCGAAATAACGTCGACTTCTGATTGGCTCAGCTCTCGGTCCTCGACTTTGACCACGTCTTTGCGGCCGAGCCGGTCGCTGGCGACGTTCATCCCAACTGAGACACCCAACCCCTCGGAGCCATCGATACCGAGAATCGATAGTACGTTGAGCGCGTGGCCGCCCGAGACGTGGTCGATTACGGTACCGTTTCGGATTTTCGAGACGCGGAGTTCTTCGTCGCTCATTGGTCGGCCTCCAGCAGGTAATCAAGGAGGGCCATCCTTACGGGAACGCCGTTGTGGGCCTGTTCGAAGTACGTCGCATGGTCAGTGCTGTCTACGGCGGGATCGACCTCGTCGACTCGCGGTAGGGGATGCATAACGGAGAGATTGTCGGCAGCCGCCTGAAGTGTCTGGGCGTCGATTTGGTACTCGCCAGCGACTTTCTCGTATTCGGTTTCGTCGGGGAACCGCTCGCGCTGGATGCGCGTGACGTACAGTACATCGAGATCGCCGAGTACGCCGTCGAGTTCGGTGTGTTCTCGCACTTGTGCACCCGACTGGTGGAGATCGAACCGGACGCCGCGGGGGAGTCGGAGGCTTTCGGGGCTGATGAAATGCTGGCGCACATCGAAGTTGGTGAGCGCTTCGGCCAGCGAGTGGACCGTCCGGCCGTATTTGAGATCTCCCATGATCCCGATCGAGAGGTCATCGAGGCCGACGTTTTCGCGGATAGTATATAAATCGAGCAGGGTCTGGCTGGGGTGTTGACCCGCGCCGTCGCCCGCATTGATCACGGGGACGTCGACGAACTCCGAGGCCATCTTGGCTGCGCCCTCGCTGGGATGTCG
>PWFE01000058.1 GCA_003554115.1 Haloferacaceae archaeon
ACGCCGTGGTGTGCCCAGCGAAGCTGGCTTGAAGAAAACCCAGATACTGCCCTGTCGTTGCTTGCGGGCTGGAGCAGTGCTCAAGAACACATCGAGGCCAACGCCGAGTCGGTCGTCAACGAGTACGGCCAGCTTGCGGGTGTCTCCGAAGGCGAAGAAGCGGCCGTCATCGAACTCGCCGAGTCCGGCGATCTTCATCTGCCGGTCGACGATTACACCGAGGAGCTCATCGACTCACAGTGGCGGCTTGTTGAGGCAATGGAAGATCTCGGCTCAATCGAGGCAGTTCCACCGCGCGAAGACCACATTATTTCGATTGATGATCTCCGCGCAATGGCTGAGGAGTAATGACGACCACTGAGCACTACATGGTATCCATCAAATGAGCACCTCCGCACCGACAGCTATGAACCACGAGTCCCACCCCAAGCCGGGCGTCATCGAGTTTACGAACCTCCGGAAATCGTTCCGGAACGGCAGTGAGACGTTTACGGTCTTCGAGGATCTCAACTTCGAGATCGCCGAAGGTGGCTTTACGTCGATTATGGGGCCTTCTGGCTGCGGGAAGTCGACGCTCCTCAACGTTATTTCCGGGCTGATTCCGCCGGACGGCGGCGAGATCAGACACAACGGTGAACGCGTCGAGCCGGAGTCGTTCTTCTATGGGTACGTCTTCCAAGAGCCACGGCTGCTTGATTGGCTGACGATTGGCGAGAACATTCGGTTTGCCCTTCGGGCCCAAGAGGTACCCCCTGAGGATCAATCTGGGCGAATCTACCGCTATCTCGAACTCGTCGGGCTTGAAGACAAAATCGACAGCTACCCACAGCAGCTCTCGGGCGGCATGCGCCAACGAGTCGGGATCGCACGGGCACTTGCAATCGACCCAGACATCCTGTTTATGGACGAGCCATTCAGCAGCCTCGATGAGTTCACCGCCAAAGAGCTCCGCGAAGACCTTCTGGACATCTGGCAGGAGACGGGCAAAACCATCATCTTCGTCACCCACAACAGCAGCGAGGCCGTCTTCTTGTCGGATTCAATTTTGATTCTCGACGGCAACGGCGAGCTGTTCGATCAGGTTGAGGTAGATGTGCCACGGCCACGAAGTGTGGGCGACGAAGCACTCATCGAGACAGAATCAGCGATGATGGAGCGCTTTTTCACACATCTCCAAGACGACCCAGACGACCTCAACGAGCAATGACACGGGCACGTCGGATCGCACTGTCGGTGGGAGCGTTCTTGCTGTTTTGGGTCGCGCTTTCGGCCTACGACAGCCGGATGTTTCCCGCGCCAATGCTTGTCGGCAGTCTGATGATTGAGTTCATCGTCGACGGGGATATCGACGGCAACTCGGCACTCTATCATCTGTGGGTCACCTTCGGCCGGGTGCTGATGGCGACCGCCCTCGCACTCGGGTTGGCGATTCTGATCGGCATTGCAATGAAGCTCAACGACGGTGTCGCCAAAGCCTTCGAGGCCTGGCTACCCGTCTGGATGACGCCGCCGGACGTGGTTGTCATCCTTATCGTGATGGTGATGGTCGGATTCAACACCCAGGCGGTTGTGCTGTCAGTTGCGTTCGTCTACACGCCGTTCGCGCTGGTGACGATCTGGCAGGGCCTCCAGGATATCGACATCGAACTCGTAGAGATGGCCGACTCGTTTGGAGCCGGCCAGCGACAGATCTGGCAGGAGATCTACTTGCCACACCTGCTGTCGTACGTCTTTGCCTCACTGCGACATCTGTTCGGGATGACCTGGAAGGTCGCAGTGATCGCCGAGGTGTTTGGCATTAGCAACGGCGTCGGCTCGCGGGTTCGATTCTGGTTCCTGCAGGGCAACATCGCCGAAGTGCTCGCCTACTCGGTGCTGTTCATCGGCGTTGTGCTCGTTATCGAGTATCTCATCCTGAGTCCCATTCAAAAACGGGCGTTCGCCTGGCGACAGGCCTGAGGCACCCCTTTTATTTGATCTTTTATTCGACGACTGCCGTCACCTGGAGTTCGAGCCGCGCGTCGACGGCCAACCCCGTGACACCGACAGTTGCCCGTGCGGGTTTTGGGTCCGGAAACACCTCGGCGTAGACGCGGTTGAACCCCTCGAAATCATCCATATCAGTCAGATACGCCGTCACCGAAACAACTGACGCAAGCGAGGAGCCGGCTTCGTCCAAAAGAGTCTCGACATTGCTCACCGCTTGCTTGGTCTGGGTCTCAATATCGTCGCCAACGATCTCGCCGTCGCTGTTATCGGGTACCTGTCCGGCCAACCAGATCGTCTCGCCGTGGATAGTTCCCTGGGAGTACGGTGCTGGATCGTCGAAAACCCCGTCGCTCTGTAACTCGTCGACCATGGTGTGTGTTGCCAGCTCAGTATCTAATCGTTACGGTAGCGGCTGCACCGATTCTTGGTTTGTCACAACTCTGGTGGCAGACATGTATCGGCAACCGACTCATAGGCCGCCGCAAACCCAACCAGTCGACGGTCAGACAACCGCGCGCCGAGCAGTTCGAGGCCGACCGGGAGCCCATCCTCAGTGAAACCCGCGGGCATCGAGATCGCCGGACAACCCGACTGCGAGGCGATGAAGGTGTTCGTTGGCACATCCGCACGAGTGAGCTCACCAGTGTGGTATCCCTCGTACTCTGGGGGGAGGACCTGCACGTCGGGAAACGCCAGCGCGTCGAGATCCTCTTCGGCAAGTGTGTACTCGATGGCCTGTCTGAACGCCGCCTGGCGGGCGAGTCGCCACCAGTACTCCCGGTCTGTGGTCGGGTCTGCTGGGGCCGCCGCAATCGTCTCGATATGTTCAAGAGCTTCGTGGTAGGCACCCTGCTCGTAGAGTTCCTCGAATGAGTCGACCGGCGACTCGTCGAGTCCGTCGAAAAACTGATTCAGATCCCGTTTGGCAACCAGCCCATAGAGTGACGTATCGTCGAGGAATGTCTCAAGCTCCGGAATTTCGACGGAGTCGACGAGCGTTGCACCAGCAGCCTCCAGCGTACCGAGTGCCTCCTCGACAACGCTGTTGACTGCACTTACTCGTGGTTCGTCGCGCTCGCCGAAGGCTGTACGGAGCACGCCGATTCGCGCGCCCTCCAAGGCGGCTTCGTCGAGTGCCTCAACGAACGATTCGCCAGACCATTGGGCGTGAATCGCGGTCGCCTCGTCAGCCGGATCGAAGCCGACGATCACATCAAGCAGGCGAGCCAGGTCGTCGACGGTTCGACACATCGGCCCAGGCGTGTCCTGTTCGGCAACCAGCGGCGACATCCCGGCGCGGCTGATCAGGCCGGTCGTCACGCGGAGCCCGAAGAGGTTACAAAACGAGGCGGGCACCCGAATCGAGCCGCCAGTGTCTTCGCCGATTCCAACCATCGCAAAGTCGGCAGCCACCGCGGCGGCGGTGCCCGCACTTGAGCCGCCCGAATCCCGCGAGAGGTCGTAGGGATTCCGTGTCTGACCGCCGGCCGACGAGTAGCCGACGAAGCCAGCAGCGAAATCCGGGAGGTTCGTCTTGGCAAGGACGATTGCGCCGGCGTCTTCGAGCCACTCGACGACCGTCGCGTTCTCGGTCGGGACGTAGTCGGCAAACGCGACCGAGCCGAACGTCGTCCGAACGCCGGCGGTCGACGCCTGGTCTTTGATGACGACTGGGACACCGTACAGCGGTCTGGGTATCTCGCCTTCGAGTTCGGCATCGAGCCTGCGGGCCCGCTCTATCGCCGTATCGTTGACGGTGAGTATCGCGTTCAGTTCGGGGCCGGCCTTGTCGTATCGCTCGATACGGTCGAGATACGCAGAGACAACCGCTTCGATAGTTAGCTCGCCGCGCTGCAGGTGGTCGTGAAATACGTCGACAGTTAGTGCTCGCAGGTCTTCAGATTCCATTCAGTAACGACTCTCTATGAGATACTGTTCTGGGTAACTAAATTAAGCGTTTCTATCGAATTAGCTGACAATGATCAGTGTATAACTGTGTGTTTTACTCGCAGATGGACATCTGTAACTGTATCTGCTCGACGAATGTTTAATTCGGTACTGTCGATACATTCGGGCTCGATTCACAGCATCCGATGTGACACAGTCTATCGAAACCACCAAGCCACCAGTCGAGCGGTACTACTACCGAGTTAGGGAACACAACACCAATGCAGTATGGCACCAAAGAATCCCTATGGAGATTACAGTTCATGGACCGCTTCGAGGTGTGACTGGATCGAAAACAGTCTCGATTTCGCCTGCTGACACCAACCAGTCGATCAAAACCGTGCTCGATCGGTTTGTCGAGCAGTATCCACGAGCTGAGACACAACTGTTCGACAAAGACGGAACGCTTCGCGGAAGTGTCCGTGTGCTCGTCGACGGCGAGCGTGCCGACCCGGATGGGTCGTGCCCGCCGACAGCCGAACTCACGCTCATTCCTGCCGCACAGGGTGGGTAGCTGTTCCTTAGAGTCCGTACTGCTCACGGACGACCGACGCCAGCCCTACGTCTTCGAGGATTTCAGTTGGGACGAGCATCGAGAGCTGGACGACACCCGGCAGTCGGGCGATCTCAACGCCGCCGGTGAACGTACAGCGGGCTCGAACCTCGCCTTCGGTCATGTCAAACAGCGATCCGGCCCGGTCGAAGGCGTTGTCAGTTGCTTCGTTGATCGTCGCTCCCGAACCGATGATCTGCAGCGGCATTGCATCCGCGACGGTCTCAACGCCGTACTGTTCGGCAAGCGCGTTACCTGCCTCGCGTTCGTCGTCGGTGTATGGTTTCGCAATGTCTGGCAGATCTGATTCGTTCGGCAACAGTAGCGGGCCATCCATGTCGAGATTTTTGATGACCTCGACTTCGAGTTCGGTCGTCCCACTTACGTCAGTCGTATGCAACGACAGCTCGCCGTCGCCCTGATTGGCATGGAGATCACCAACGTAGAGTCCACCGCCGTCGACGCGAACCGGACAGATGAGCGTCGCGCCTGGCCGCACATCGTTCGAATCCAGGTGACCGTCGGTTCGGGCCTCTAGTTCGCTTTCGTCGGCGATACCCCAGTCATGTTCCGCGCCGATGAGGAACTGACCGAAGTCACCGGCGTTGTGCGAATCAGGGAGCTCGACAGCCGGCGTGGTACCGATATTCCCGATGAATGGCGCGAGATGACCAAGCGTGCCCGGAATCTCGCCCGGTTTATAAAGCAAGATCGGGTGCTGACGGGAGTTTTCGGGAAGTGCCATGTTTTCGTCAGCATTCTCCGCGAGCTGGTCGGCTCCCTCTGGACCGACCGTCAACCCGACCGTCCGATCCTCGTCGAAGACGACCGTATAGCCGTACTCAAACCCGAATGAGGAAGCGTTGGCGCCACACTCGGCGCACCGGATCGCGTCTTCGCCGGTCCCTTCGACGACCGTCTCAGGCCACTCCGCGCCACACTCGGGACACTTGTGGTCGATGAATGGATCGTCGCCAAAGGCCTCGTTTCGCTCGGCCATGCTGCCGGTGCTGGTGGCGACGCTGGTTACCTGTACGTCTTTGATTCGGACGACGAGCGCGTCGCCGACCTCGGCGTTTTCGACGCGGATCGGTCGAGTAACTTCGTGACCGCCGCGGAACGAGGGTGTGATCATTGGCCCCCAGCAGCCAGCCGGGGTATGTGTGCGAACCGTCCCGCCGTCGGCCACGGTGCCCGCCCACTCCTGATCAGGCCCGACCAACCCCAAGGTAAACTGGTCGACGTCGAGTTCCTGTTGAATCTGTTGGGACATCGTTTGTGCGTATGTGACCAACTCACATAAGACATACGTGGAAAAGCTGTCACTGTATGCAAAGTGACTTTCTCTGCCGATGTTCAGTTAGTGAGTGGTTGGTCCGATGGTTGTCGAATATACGCCAATAAGAACGTACAGATCCAGATCAACCGCTCGGCTGACTGCTCATCCACAAATTCTATTGACCGTTATCTTTCTGCGACTGCCTGAAAACGCGTTTCGACCAGCGGTTGCTCCGTCTGATCACTCGACTACTCGCGTCACACACCGGCTTGCGTTACTAGTGGCCAGCTACTTATACATGTGTGACAGTCACATACATCTTCTTCATATCTGTTTTTATGGATTTTCTTTTAGTAGCCAGCCAACTTACATATCTGCGTTGACTCTCTACGCTATGAATCCGGATCAGCCGTTTACCACCGTCGTCCCGGTTCGCTACCGGGATCTCGACCCGCTAGGCCATGTCAACCACGCGGTTCATGTAAGCTACCTCGAAGTCGCTCGTGTCGAGTACTTCGCACAGATCCTTGACGTAGATCTCACAGCTATTGAGACCGCCATCGCGTCGGTCGACATCTCCTACCATCGACCGATCACGCCGGATGGCGAGTTGGTCGTCGAGATGCAGGTGACCGATATTGGGACGACGAGTATCACAACCGAGGCTGAACTCGCCCTCGACGGTGAACCGGCAGCGAACGCGACGGTGGTGATGGTCAACTACGACCGCGAGCAAGCAGCAGCCAAGCCGATTCCCGACGCCTGGTGTGAGGCAATTGCGGCGTTCGAGGGGTTGTGAGCCAGCGGTACCAAACTACTTGCTGGCGGCGACCGAACCGGTGGCTATGCACAGTCACAGTAACGGAGTGAGCCACCGATGACGATCTACACTGGCCGCGGCGACGAGGGAAAAACCGACCTGCGAGATCTCTCTCGGGTCTCGAAAACCAACCCCCGAATCGAGGCCTACGGCGTCGTCGACGAGGCCAACTCGGTGATCGGCACCGCCCGACCCAGCGGCTACGACGATGTCGACGACTGGCTTCAGTCGATTCAGAACCACCTCCACATCATCCAGGCGGAGTTTTCGACACCCGATCCCGGCGAAGACGACCCAGAAATCCGCCAGGAGCATATTGACCAACTGGAGTCCTGGATCGACACGGCCGACGAGGAGCTTGAACCGTTGACCTCATTCATCCTGCCAGGCGGAGGCGAGTGCGGAGCCGCACTCCACAACGCCCGCGCAGTTACTCGCCGGGCCGAACGCCGGGCAGTTACACTGGCTCAACAGGAGTCGATCAACGCTGATGCGGTGGCGTATCTCAACCGCCTTTCGGATGGCCTCTTTACGTTCGCGCGGTTGGTCAACGCCCGTGATGGCGTTCCCGAGGAATCACCAACCTACTGAGTAGATCGCCAACAATCGCCCGAAGACAACGGGTTTACAGTCGACAAGGAACGGACAGTCAGCACAAAGATTATATCTGTTGGCTTCCATTGGTCAGATATGAACAAGCATTTCAGTGACGCACGATACTACCTCGGTCGAGCCGCAACGCACCTCAAAATCGGACTGGGCGAGGAGCTCCAGCCAGTCGTCCGGCGCGTGCGGGCAAAACTCGGCAAAGAAGTCGAGGAAACCCCTGAACCCGAGACACGCGCTGCTCGCGTCCGTGTCGCTGCAAAACGGTCGACCCACCGCGTGAAACAGGCAGTGGGTCGCCGACGTACGCCCGACGAACAGACGGCCTGATCGGGCAGTTCCGCTATTTTTTGTGACGCCAGAGTCGAGAGCTACTGCTGGGTTGGAAAGAAGGGTTTAAGTTCGGTCGACAGGTAGCAAGCGGTAGCGGGTTGGTGGTCTAGCCAGGTTATGACGGCTCCTTCACACGGAGCAGGTCGGCAGTTCGAATCTGCCCCAACCCATTCGATTTTGTCTCGCTTAGGTAATTAACCAAGTAGGTCGGCATTCTCGCCGAGCGAAGCGAGGTGGGAAGCAGCGGACGACCGCAGGGAGTCCGCCAGCGTTCGAATCTGCCCCAACCCACTTTATGTATCCTCCATGAGTAGGCTACAGAGCAGGTCGACCCTGCTGGCGGGATGGTTAGTTCGGCTCGACAAGCTGTTTTGCAGCCTGTTGCTGCAGGCCTGATTCGACAAGCACGCCGTGTGCACTCTCTCGTTCTTTGGCTCCGTCAGTGAGTTCGACGAACACGGCCTTTTGTCTGGCCTCCGGAATCGAATGGCCACCACAGTAGCTTAAACCCGAGCGAATCCCTGCAAGAAAATCGCTTGTTATGGATTCCAGCGGCCCCTTGTACGGCGTCAACGCCTCGACTCCTTCCCCGGCGTCGACCTCGATCTGCTTGTCATCGCGGTCGTCGTTGGCTGCCGTCGAGGCCATGCCGCGCGAGCGCTTGAACCGCTCGCCGCCGCGCGTCACCACGCGTCCCGGCGCTTCGTCAGTGCCGGCGAAAAAGCCGCCCATCATCACGGTTGAGGCACCAGCCATCAGCGCTTTCGCGGCATCACCGGAGTTCTGAATGCCGCCGTCAGCCATCACGGTGATTCCGAGTTCGTCAGCCCGGTCAGCACACTCGTCGACCGCCGAAAGCTGCGGATAGCCTGCCCCGGCGACCTCACGGGTAGT
Source organism: Haloferacaceae archaeon (assembly GCA_003554115.1). Next base: position 8,422 of record PWFE01000058.1, read on the forward strand.
GCAGTGCGACCCCGGGCCGACGCCGACTTTCACACAGTCAGCACCCGCGTCGTACAGATCGTCGACAGCCTGTGGCGTAACGACGTTGCCAGCGATCAGCGCCGGGTCGTACTCGGTACGGATTTCTGCGACTGCATCGAGTGCTCGTTCCATATGGCCGTGAGCAACATCGAGTACAACGGCATCACCACCGGCATCCAGAATGGCTGCAGTTCGGTTGAGATAGTTCTCGTCAATCCCAACCGCCGCAGCGACTGGACCGCCTGTGTCTGCGACCTTCCGAACCGCTGTAGCCTGCTGTTCGATCGACAGAAACCGATGGATGACACCCATCCCGCCGAGTTCCGCGAGCGCGGTCGCGGTTTCGGTTTCGGTGACCGTATCCATTGCCGCACTCACAATCGGGATATCGAGTGTGATTGACGGTGTTAGCTGTGTACTGAGGTCGACGTCGCTGCGACTGTCGACGGCTGAGCGTCGCGGAACCAGCAATGCATCTCCGTATGAGAGGCCTGTTCGGATCTCCATGTGTAACCTTCACATCCCACGGCCGGTTGGGTATTGAATCTGACTTTCAAGATAAGTACTACCGCAGTATAAACAGTTTAGTTTTCTAGGTGCATACGATAGCGGAACACACGCCATGAGTTCGGGACTCCATGTGTAACCATCCCCGTTTCTGTGGCGTGTGTCTACGATGCTGAGTGGCAATGCAAACTGTACTAGCAATGCTGACAATTCTCGCAACCCTGAATATGACTGGAATACTGGCGACGCTGAGTATGACTGAGTTCGACCGTCGACACTCACCGACTGTCGAGCCTCTATTCTGTCGGTTGTTCGTTTCCAGCACAGACTGGAATCGCTGGCCTCAGTGCGACTCAGTTGGAGAAAAATAGATACACCAACACTGCCCAGATCACGACGTTTACAGCCACGGCGATAGCCAACAACGGTCCGGTCATACGCAGTACTTTTCTGGTCGACTCAAATGACTTTCTGTCTGTGTGGTGATCGATGCGCGTTGAGTTATCCCACGTGCTCAATCGCTGCGAGCGCCGAGGCTGTTCGATCCGCGTGTATAACTGTCCAACCGATGGTCGATCCCACGACAGCGAGCAGGTGAGTATGTCTGTGTGGAAGGTCCCACTTACAGCCACCTAGGGACACGGTGAGGCTTCACAGCCGCGACAGGGCGGGACGCGTGCAAGCCCCTATAGGTCGACGCGCTCGATTCGCAAGCACACTCAGCTCGCCGGAGCAACTGGCACTGCGCCCGTAAGCCGCTCCCAGATAATGATCACCGAGGGTGTAACAAGCAACGAAGCGAGATACGCATAGCCCACGCCAAGGGCGATCAAGATCCCAAACTCTTGAATCAGCGGAATCAGTGCGACCACCAATACCCCAATCCCGGAGACAGTCGTTATCATACTGCCGGTGAGCGCACCCCCGGTCCCGGCAACCGTTGCGACCAGCGCATCGAACGTCTCGCGCGTCTGGTACTCGTCGACGAATCGATGGACGAAATGCACCGTATAGTCGACTCCTAACCCTATCGAGACCGAAAGTATGGGTGCATTAATCGGCGTTAAGGGAATGCCTAACAGTCGCATTGAGGCTAACAGTGCGCCGACAGTTACGATGACTGGTACGAGATTTATCAATCCGTAGCTGGCTCGGCCCGCAAACAGCCAGTAGCTTCCGACTAACACGAGCGTCGTCAACACGAACGCAACGATCAGACTTCGGAGTGCTGAATCCAGCGTTGCGTTGATCACCTCCTGTTGAACGATTTGATCGCCGGTCGCCACCGCTGCAAGCGGTGTTCGGTCGGCAACCGTGTGAGCATCCTCAACGACGGCTGGCGTTTCGGCATCGGGGTCGACCGCGATGTCGACCCGCGCGCTCTCGCGGTTCGTCGAGAGATACCGGTCGGCCTCCGTTGTCTCGGCAGCGTCGAGTTCATCATAGACGGTTTCGAGATCACGATCCGGGACACCGGTCCCGAGTCGGTCGTGACGGTCGACCAGCTGGTCGAACTCGTCGTCGGCCGCACGCTGGCGGTCGATTACCGACAGAACGCTTTCGGTCTCAGCTTTGCCTGGTGCGGACTGCTCGAAGCTGTCCGGCGGATTCCGGCCGATTCGGTCGATCTGCTCTACAGAGTCGTCTGCCCTGACTGGCTGGTCGATATAAATCGTCACACCACCACCGACTGATTCGCCGAACTCATCTTCGAGGATGTCAATCGTATCGAGGAACGTGTATGTCGTTGGTGCGAACGGTTCTGGCAACTGTTCGTAGCGGTCGATCCACTCCTCGTTCGGGAAAAACGCCTCCTCGGAGAACTCAGTGTCGACGCCCGACCCGTAGGCACCGGCGACTCCGGCCGCGAGTACGACCACAATCACGAACCCAACAGGGGCAAGGCGGGCGATCGACACCCCACCGCCGAGCCCACGGGCCAGCCGTGAGCCCTCAGTCAGTATGGGGTCAGTACCGAACGCTGGAATCGGAAGCCGGTCTCGAAGTCGGTCGACGGTCACCTTGGCGGCGGGCAGATAGATCCCGAAAATGAGGAACGTACACAGCATGCCGACCGCCGCAACTGCGCCGAAGTCTCGAATCGAGCCAAGTTGGCTGGTGAGGTTGGCCGCGAAGCTACAGATGGTTGTGATCGTTACGATCAGAAACGCCGTCCCCAGCTGATTCATCGATTCGACCATCGCCTCGTCGACGCTCACTTGGCCGAGTCTGGCCTCTCGGTAGCGGTTGATGGTGTGAATGCCGAAATCGATGCCAACGGCCAACAGGAGCGGAAACACCGAAACGATGGTATCCGAGAACGGAATTCCGGCATACCCCATAAATCCGAACGTCCAGATCATCGTCAAAAGCAGTGCTGAAAGCCCCAATGCGAGATCGATCGGATCACGGTAGGCAACGAGTAAAAACAGTAGTATCAGCCCGAGGGCGGCCGGAAAGACAACAATCGCCGTATCGGTTAGCAGCGCCGTGATTTCGTTCTGCAGAATTCCCTCGCCGAACAAGAACGTGTTCTCGCCGACCGAGTTGCCCGGTACATCGTCGACAACTGCCGCACTCTCGATTTGGAGCGTTTCGAGCTGGCTTGTCTGGACCGATTCGGGTACATCGTACTCGACGGCAACCAGTGCAGTCGAAGCCGATTGGGCAGTTGGGTTGTAGGCTTCCGAAACCTGTCCGTCGAACCCATCGTCGTCGACTGCCGCGATTGCCGTCGAGAGTTCGCGGTCGGTAGCCTCCGCAATAGCACGCCGTCTGTCGGCGGGGGTTTCAGCGCTCGGATCGATCTCGGTTGCGATCCGGTCAGCGTGGCTCTCGGTGTCGCTGATACGCAGTGTGCTGTCGTCTTCGAGGCGGTGTTGGGTTTCGAGCAGGCGGATCAACGCGGGCCGAGAGACGACGTTGTCGGCTTCGACGAACAGTTGGGCGGTCGTCTCATCGTCGCCCACCGCCCCTTCGAACTCAGCTTCGATATCCTCCATCGCTTCCATGGCCGGGACCTCCTCAGTGAACTGATCGGTGCCGGCCTCTTGGTCGACCTGCGGGATACCGCCCGCAAACACGACTGTCAGGAGGACGAAAACAACGAGGGTAGGGACCGCATACGCAACTGTGGCCGCCGACAGACGTTCGACGGCTCGGTTAGGATCCCACATCTCACTGTCGGAGGCGGATCGCTGCGGCAGCACCGACCAGTAGTACAACCATACCAACAACTGAGATGAGTGACGGTACCAGTCCGTCGTCCGGCGGTGGCTCGGCAACAGTCACGGGAACCTGATACCGCTGTGAGATCCGGTCGTCGTCGGTTTCGTCATCGTACCGGATGTCGACATCAAGCGGATAGGTCCGCTGGCTCGCCGTCTCGTCGACCGACACGTCCACTGCGACCGTCTGAGTTTCACCTGCGTCGACTTCAGAAATAAATGCCTCGTCTTCGTCGACGCTGATCGGGCCATCGGGATACAAAAAGACATTGAGATTCGAGAGTCGTTCGGCGCGGTTGTTGGTTACGTTCAACTCGACAGTTTGGGTCGTTCCAGCCGCGATTTCTGCATCTGCGGAGAGTTCGAACGCTGGCTGGTCGGCCGCGACGTCGATGCGTTCGACGAACGGATCGCTTTCGAGCCGGTCGCCGTCAATGCCGTACTCGACAGTGAAGGTCAACTGACGCGGGCCGGGGTCTGCCTGCCCGCTGACCTCGGCGTCAAAGCTGAGGTTGGCGGTCTCGTCTTCGTCGAGATCGTCGACGGCGACGCGCGATTCACCGATATCAATCCGCTCGGAGGCTGGCTCCGCGCGGACTACGGGGGTCTCAACGTCTTCGGGGCCGGTGTTTTCGAACTCGACGGTGATCGTCCCGGGCTCGCCGACTTCGAGGGTACTGTTGACCTCACTGATCTCGAACTCTTGGCCCGCAGTCGGCTCGACTGCGGTTGCCAGCGTCGTTGATTCTCGGAGTATACCGTCGTCGTCCTCGTAGACGACCTGTAGTTCGAGCAGGTAGCTCTCGACGCTCACATCGCGGTTGAGCTGCGTATCAAACGTCACGGTCTCGGTTTCGCCGCTGTCAAGATCGCCGAGGAACGCGGCCGATCGGGCAGGTTCTGCGCCGCCGTCAGCATTACCGTCGGCTGGCGGTTGCTCACCGGTTTCCGCATCGTCGGTGGGGCCGGTCGCATCTCCACCGTTGGCGGGGCCGACAGAGACACCGCTCGTGGGTGAGCTAGCGGTGACGCGAACGGCCTCGGCGTCGTCGCTGCCGACGTTTTCGAGGTCTACCTCGACAGTGCCGTCGGTGCCGACCTGCGCGTCAGTCCCCACGTCGTCGATTGCGAACTGCGATCTCGAGCCGACCTCGATGTCGAGATCGAAGCTGTCGGTATCGCTCTGGTCGATGGCATCGCCGCTGTCGTCGTAGCTGGTGTACTGATAGCTGAGTTCGACATCCAACTCGCCGTCGTCGCCGTCGGCATCCGCGGGTGCGGTGACCGATATTGGAACAGTTGCAATCTCGCCGGGTGGAATCGAGCCGACGGTCGTCTCTGCCGAATCAACGGTCAGCGGGGCGTCATCGTCGTCGACCGTCACGCTCACGCCTCGGGCAGTGGCCGTCGCTTCGTCGAGCTGTGTTCCGGCCTCGATTTCGCCGGTGTTGAGGATGGTGATCTCTATTGTTGTCTCCGTTCCGGCCTCGACGACTGGGTCGGCGATGAACACGTCGAGTTCGGGTTCTCCGACGGTCTCGTTGGGTGCCTCGAAGAACTCACCGATCACCGGTGTGGGTGCTTGCTGGCTCGTCGGCTCGTCGACCGGCTGTGACAGCTCTGTGCCGGCCGCGACAGCACCACTCACGGTGAGAGCCACCGTACAGCCCATCAAAAGACCGACCAACAGGAGCGCTTGACGGCTCGCCCTGCTCATCTGTAGGGGCTCCAAGGGATACGAACTGCCAACCCATTTGGGTGACAGGAGTCATAACGCAAACGTCCAGTCATATACTATCGCTTCTCAATCTTGCCATAAATGATTTATTCACAACAAATTGAATGCGTATGAAGTTCTGTTTATGCAGAGAATCCGACAGCTATCCGGCTTGCGGCTGGCGGTTTTGCGCCGAACGCGAAAAATATCAGCAGACCGTCTGGTTTGGTCGCTGTTCTGTGAGTACGTCCGCATTTCGGTAGTGTGTTGAAAACCGTTGCAATCGTTGCAATCGTATGCAGAAAGCGGGATGAACTGTTCAGCGTTGCTTACTTACAGGCTTCCTACCCGGATCAAAACACCTCGCTGTGGGTCCACCGGTAAATTCCTCCATATCGTTTTCAGCAGTAACTAACAATGACGGTGCGGGGTGACCGTCCATATGGATGACCCGAATGTTTGAACTGACTGGCTTCCAGCGAGACCTGTTGTACGTGATTGCAGGCCTCGGTCGACCCTCCGGTCAAATGGTCCGCCGCGAAATCGAAAAGCACGTCGACAACGTTAACCACGGCCGGCTGTACCCCAACCTCGATACGCTCGTTGAGTATGGACTCGTCGAGAAGGGACGGCACGACCAGCGGACGAACTACTACGAGCTCGCTCCCGAAGGCCGCGAGTTGATCGAACAGCGCCGCGAGTGGGAAGACGAGTACGTCGCCGCACCCGTAGAGTAGCTCCTCCAGCGGCTGATTTTTATTGACTCACAGAAAGTGCCGTTGAGTCGACGAGTTCTTGGGCTCGCTTGAGCAGTCGATCAGCAGCCGCAGGTTCTGGTGCGTCGGCGGTGATGCGGACAACTGGCTCAGTCCCGCTGGCCCGGATCAAAAACCAGCCACTGTCGGTTTCGATTCGAATGCCGTCGGTGGTGTCGATCCGGCTGTACTCGCCGTTGAGTCGACGGCGAATGCGGTCGATGGCGTCGTACTTCGCAGTGGCCGCAAGACAGGACCTGTGTGTGGTGTAGCGATTACATAACTGAGCACGCTGCTCGGACAACGGCCCCTGATCACGAATCATCGCGAGCAGCTGACAGGCGGCCAGATGCCCGTCCGGACACCGTGTGTGATCAGCCCAAATCCACAGACCACTGGGTTCGCCGCCGAAAACGACCCGTGGGTCGTCCATCGCCTCGGCGACTGCCATCTCTCCGACTGCAGTCCGGACAACCTCTCCACCCACTGTGCGAACTGCCTGCTCAACGAGTGAACTGGTGTCGACGGTAATCGCAACCCGGCGACCAGCCGAAGCGGCCTCCGAAGCAAACAGCGCGAACAGTTCATCGCCGGAGACGAACTGTCCGGTTTCGTCGACTGCAAGCATACGATCAGCGTCTGCATCGTGGGCAATCCCAACATCGGCGTCAGTCGACTGTACCACACGGCCGAGTCGCTCACAAGAACTGGCTGTCGGTTCGGTCGGTCGCCCCGGAAACGTCCCATCGGGATGACTGTTGAGCGTCAGCACCTGACAGCCTAACTCGTCGAGAACGTCGGCAGTCAGTCGGCCGGCTCCGTTGCCGAGATCGACAACCGCAGAGAGTCCATCCATCGAATCAACTGTCGATCGAAGCTGTCTGGAGTGGCGGTCACGACAGTTCTCGCGCCGGCTTATCGATCCGAGCTGATCGGCCGGCACTGGCGAGACAGTCCCCGCGTTGGCTCGGCGGACGAGTCGGCGGTACTCGCTGCGGCTGAGCGCACGACCTCCGGCAGTCCAGAGTTTGAACCCGTTGTCGCCAGCCGGATTGTGCGAGCCGGTGACTGCTACGCCAAGTGTCGCGTCATACCACGAGACGCTGCGGGCAATGGTCGGCGAGGATTCAACCCCGATGCGAATGACATCCCCTCCGCACTCTTCGATGCCCGCAACCAGCGCGCGCTCGAGCAGTCGACCACTCGCTCGCACATCTCGACCAACAACTACTGAGTCTGCGTGCGACCCAACGGCTCTGCCGAGTCGAATCGCCAAGTTCGTTCCGATGGTTTCGCCGACAGGGCCACGGATTCCGCCCGTTCCAAACATGGACTGCTACTGTCGACTCACCGGCTTGAGTATAGGGTTCATACTGTGAGTAGGCACCCGACTACTAGCACCCAGATTTGAGCCAATACGTCATCCAGCGGCCGGCACCAAACTGATCAGCAGCTGAAAATATAACCCGGAGAGTGAGGCCGACCCCATCGATCGACGCCTCCCGTAGGAGTCGACTACTCGACGGTGACGCTTTTAGCGAGGTTGCGTGGTTTGTCAATCGAGCGTTCGAGCCGGTTGGCGACGTGATACGAGAGCAACTGAAGCTGGACGTTCGCCAGTAGGCCGTTCAGCTCCGGTGTCGAACACGGAATGGAGACGAACTCGTCAGCGGCCTCAGCGACTTCGTCGGCATCTTTTGGTGCGATAGCGACCACCTGCGCGCCGCGAGCTTGTACCTCTCGAACGTTGTTTAGCGTTTTCTCGTCGTGATCGCCAGTAAAGACCGCAATAACGACTGTGTTGGGTGTGACTAACGCCAGCGGACCGTGTTTCAGCTGGCCGGCCGCAAACCCTTCGGCGTGCTCGTAGGTGATCTCTTTGAACTTCAATGCACCCTCAAGAGCGACCGGGTGGGCGATTCCCCGGCCGATAAAGAAGTGCGCATCCATTCCCTGATATCTCTGGGTCAGCTCGGCTGTCGGATCCGCATCCAGAATCGACTCGATCTGCTCGGGGAGCGCGCCCAACGAGTCCAGCAGCTCGCTGGAGTGTTCGCTAGGCTCGCCGGTGATATCCCGGTGGATACGCTCCGAAAGCAGCGCCAGTGCAGTAACCTGCGAAGAAAACGTCTTCGTTGCTGCAACCCCAATTTCGGGGCCTGCTCGGATGTAGAGCACATCATCGGTTTCGCGAGCCGCCGTCGAGCCGATCACGTTGGTCAACGCGAGTGTGCGAGCGGGTGTATCCTCTAACCGACGAAGTGATTCAAGCGTGTCGGCCGTCTCGCCCGACTGCGTAACGCCGATGACAAGCGTCTCGTCGTCGACCGGCATCGGATTTGAGGCGTACTCACCGGCCCGGTGGGCGTAGGCCGGGATCCCGCGCTGGCCGAGCAGGTGACAGCCGTACAGCGCGGCGTGATACGAGGTTCCGCAGGCGACGAACTCAACCCGCGAGATATCGCTGAAATCACCCGGATCGAAGTCGTCGAACGTGATCGACGAGTCGTCAGGATTGAACCGGCCGTGGATCGTCTGGTTGAGCGAGGCGGGCTGTTCGTGGATCTCTTTGAGCATGTAGTGGTCGTACCCCGATTTTTCGGCATCTTCGGAGGACCACTCGATTGTATCGATTGGTCGGTCGACAGCGGTTGCAGATCGGTCGAAAATCCCGTGGGAGTCCGGCCGCAACACGGCAACGTCCTCGTTTTTAAGATACATCACCCGGTCGGTGAACTCGATAAAGGCGGGCACATCGCTGGCAAGGAAGTAGCCGTCGTCGGCAAGCCCGACTACGAGCGGCGAGCCGTTGCGGGTCGCAAAGATCGCATCAGTGTCTTCGACGACCATCGCCAGCGCGTAGCTGCCATCGAGGCGGTCGATCGCGTTCATGAACGCATCGAACGGCTCGGCACCGTCCTCGAGGTACTCTTCGACGAGATGCGGGACAACCTCGGTGTCTGTGTCGCTGGTGAACTCTCGGCCGCGCTCGCGGAGTTCCTCGCGAAGCTGGTCGTAGTTCTCGATAATACCGTTGTGAACGACCGCTACACGGTCGGTCGAGCCCGTGTGTGGGTGGGCGTTGGCATCAGTCGGTGGACCGTGGGTACTCCAGCGTGTGTGACCGATCCCGATCGGACCGGTGGGGCTCTGCTCGTCGACGAGCAGTTTGAGCTTTTCGGCCTCACCTTCACGTTTGAGCACGTCGATACCGTGGCCATTTCTGACCGCAAGCCCAGCCGAGTCGTAGCCACGGTATTCGAGGTTTTCGAGGCCAGCCATCAAATCGTCGACCGCGTTATCCGAGCAGATACGACCGGTAATGCCACACATCAGTCGGTCCTCCGGGTGTGTGGCGTAGGGTGGCACTCGGTTGCCGGTAGTTGCATATCGGTTCGGTGCCGTCGTGAGCGTCTGTACAGAGGGGACATTGGTTTGAGAGCGAGTGGTTGAACTGGGGTTGCCAACAGGCTCTGAGGATGCCCGACGGGCTTTGTTATAGGTCCATTGTCATCAACCACGTACAAACCAGCACCGAGTAGGCGCTGTATACCACACCTTCACTGTTCACAGCCAGAGACTACTAATACGATTATCTCGCGTAGAGACTGTTTACTGGAGCTACCACTCACCGTTCAACTACTATTGTACGAGAAAAGCCGTCAGACGGCTGCGGTCGCGAAAACTGGTTTATGCGCTAGCTATGCAACCGAATGATGCGCCGTTCCCAGCAGAAGGAATCCGAGCAGCGACAGACCGAACACAACGCTTAGTGCACTTGGTACCGCAACCAGCGCGGCTGCAAACAGTGCGAGACTAAACGTCGTGTGGCCCAGATAGTATTTTGGCCACGGTCGGTTCTGTTCGTCGTCAGCATCCAAAAACGGGTACAACTGCTCAGCGTTATCACCGAGTGCCACCGTTCCACGGTCACCGTTGAAGTCGATAACGTTCGTATCGTCCATCTTCGGCAGGTGGCACTGATAGAGACCAACGTACACTCGTTTTCGCTCCTGAGACGACAGCGCCGTTTCGGGTTTGTCGTTTTCAATTGCGGCGATGTGTTCTGCGAGATCGCTCAGTGAGACGGTTTCGGGATGCTCACAGAGGAACTTCAGCACGCGCCGTCGGCGTTCGTTTTTCAGGACCTCAAACACCAGATCCAACGACAACGGCTCAGCTGTCGATGCATCGGGTTCAGCGGTCTCTACTGAAGCGGTTGGTGTGTTCGTGCGGTGCGTCTGGGGTGTGTCAGTGGGGGCTGTTTGTGAGCTCATGTGTCACGGGGGGTGTGATTGTCGGCCGCTCACGTGGGGGCGTGAGACGACCGATGGTTGGACCGTGCGAATATCAACAGTCGACGGTGCTGCCGAGTCGAGGCCCGGACAACTGGTCAGGATTATGGCTAGTAGTCGACGACAACCGCTCGTAGGCTCGGCCTGTGTCGGCCGTGCTGATTTCGAGCAGAGTATGGCAGTGACTACGCTTGTCCGGACCAATACCGGGAAACGGAGAGATAGCGTAGAGAGGTGGCTTGCTATCGTCGTTTCGTAACCATTGATGTCGACGCGGGGACACTGTCGAACTGTGGGGGTATAGCATCGGTGTGTAACTGTGCAAATGAGTATTGTGAAACAAGTTGTATAAACCTCACGTATAGTTTACTGATACTTTGCTGCTGTAAGGAGTTCCTACCATCAAATAATGAGTGTGTTATACTATCTCATTAGTACAGGCATGCACCACTGTCGTACAGTAGCCACTGACTACTTTCGATTACTAGCTGTCTATTGTGGCAATGAGAGACTGCAGCCCTGATTTGAGTGTGACCTGTGGCTTGTAGCCGAGTCGCTGTCGTGCGTCCGAGAGATCTGCCCGGCTTCTGTCGACATCTCCCGGTCGCGGCTCAGTGTGTCTGATCGGAACCTCGGTGCCGACAAGATCACGGATCGTCTCGGCCAGCTCCAGTATCGTGGTTTCAGTGCCGGTTCCGATGTTGTACGCTCGGCCGGTGTGCTGTGTCACTCCCGCAGCGAGGTTCGCCCGGACGATATCCGAGATGTGGACGAAATCACGTGTTTGTGTGCCTTCACCGTGTATTTCGAGCGGCTCGCCAGCGCGCGCACGTTCGACGAACGCATTGATGACTCCGCTGTAGTCGCCTCGCTGGCCAGCTCCATACACGTTGAAGTACCGCAGCCCAACGGTTGGAAAGCCATACTGTTGGCCGTAAACCCGTACATACTGGTCGGCTGCGAGTTTGTCGACCGCATATGGTGACAGCGGCGTGGGAGGTTCGTGTTCGTCGACCGGCAGCGCTGTCGGATCGCCGTAGGCCGCACAACTCGATGCGAACACGACACGTGTCTCATGCTTGCGGGCGACATCAAGCAGCGACACCGTTGCGCTAACGTTCGTCTCGTGGCTCTCGACGGGTCGTTGTAGTGAATCTTCGATGCTGACGATTGCCGCCAGATGGTAGACGATGTCGACTGTTTCGACGAGCGTTTCGAGCAGTGAGCGATCTCGGATATCTCCGTGATAGAACTCGACGTCAGCCGGCAACACTGTCGGATCGCCACGCGAGTTGTTATCGAGAACGTGTACCTCGTTTTCGACCGTCAGCGCGGAGGCGAGGTGACTACCGATAAAGCCCGCACCGCCAGTGATCAGGATTGATTTGTCGGTCGGACCACGCGTGCTGTCGACTCTTGTGATCGGACTGTCAGTGCCGCTCGCTGTGCCGTACTCACTCATTGGTCCGACCAGACTGCCAGTACGGTTTGTAATAGGGAGGCTGCCGGCTGACAGGCACTGCCTTACTCCGCCGAAAGGGACCGACGTAGTGGTCGACTAGCACATGCCGTTTGTGATGCTGCCGGTCGACGACGAACAGGTGAGTTTGTTGGTCGAAGCATCAGACGACGGCAGCAAGACATCGAACAGCGGAGCGGCTGACGAAACTGAGGACCCCGTCCTCCAGTTCGAGCTCGCTACTCGTCGCTGTCCGTGTTGTCTGGATTCGATGTCAGTAATGATCGTCACGCTCTAGCCGCGTTATGAATGAAACCCATCCGTGGCTCCGAGCCGGTGGACCTCCGTGTCGACATCAAGACTGAATCCACAGCAGTCGAGTACGACCGCATCATCGAAGGCGGCCCAATCGATCTTTTCAAACGCCAGTCGGAACGACAGCACGACGACCGCATCGGGATCGAGCCGGGTTGCCGACTGTACCGAAACTGCATGTGGTGTGAGGCTTCGTGGCAGATCCGCGACGGGATCACAAATCAGTGGCCTCGTCTCCGCGTGGGTCAACTCACGGATGAGCGCCGAAACAGGCATACTGTCTGCTGTCGAGCCGTCCGTGGTTGGAACACCTAACACGAGCACTGTTTGTTCGTCGCTACTGTCGTCATGGTCGACATCGGCCGAAACAGCGTCAAACTCGAATTCGGTTGTCTCCGACTGCGGGCTGTCGGCTGCCGAGTCGTCATCGATGGCTGCAAGCACTGTTTCGGCGATCAGCTGCGGAAACTGTTTGGCCGAGCCATAGACGCTATCGAGCACTGGTGTCTGTTTGAACAGCACATCTCGAAGGAATCCGGCCCCAATTGGCTCTGTGCCATCGACACCGGGTTCAGGGAGTTCGATTTCGTCTCGCATCGAGACGAGCTCAGCGACTGTCGGCACCCCGAGTTCGGGAGCCGATAGTGCCAACTCGTTCGAAAGACATCGGAGCATCTCTGCGGCACTCCGTTCGACCGCCTCGACGCACTCGGCGGTTCGCAACAGCGGCGTCGTCGAGACGGTTCCGGTCGTAATCGCAGAAAACAGTGCTCCGGCCGCAGTTTGGCTCCGCGAGTCGCTGCCAGCGACGACGAGCGTTCCGGTTCTGATCGATTGCAACGACCGATCTCTCGGCAGCGCACAGACAGCCAAACCGAACTCATCGCGGCTGAGACCACTTTCGTCGACTACCGTCGAGGCAACGACGCCCTCAGTGGTTCCGGGTGGTACCGGCGTCGTGACGACCACTAGATCGCCAGCCGAAAGCTCGGCCGCCATATCTCGAATCGTCGACCGAAGCTGCGAGAGATCCGGGGCGTCGTCCGCACGCAACCCCGTTGGTACGGCGATGAGATGGATTGTTGCCTCGGAAGCGGCCGTCGGCAACTCGGTTGTGGTCCGAAGCGAGCCAGTCTCGGTTACCTCGGTTAGATACTCCGAGAGTAGTGGATCGGAGACGGGTGGGCGACCGTGCTGGATTGCGGTCACCCGAGTCGTATCGGTGTCAGCACCGGTCACTGTGGGAAACGCTTGTGCACAGAGCACCGACAGCGCGAGCCCAGTTGGACCAAGCCCGTAAACCGCAATAGTGAGCCTGCTGTGGTTCAGCGACCCATCGGTACCGATTGCGGTTCGTTCAGTGTTTGTCCGTCGCACAGAGTTGCTCATTTGTCTTCGGCAACCGATTGGATTCGTTTGATGAGTTCGAGCGCGCGAATAACGTCTTCCGCCGATACAATCGGCTCGCGGCCGGTCTGTGCAGCCTCGACGAACGCGACCAGCGCTTCTTTGAGCGGTTCGCCATTTTTGACTGTTGGCCGCTGAATTACGGTCTCGTGTTGATAGCGAACATCGCCGTTCGTCTCGACATACTCGGGCACCGAATGGCGGTTGATCTGGACCGACTGAGATAGATAGTCGACGCTAACCCGACAGTCCTCGGCAGTCACTGACAGCGTCCGGTTTTTCTGTTGGGTCACCCGACTGGCCGTGAGCGTTGCCACAACGCCGTTTTCGAACTCAACGGTGGCGGTTGCATACTGCTCGTCTGCTGTGTCGGCCGCTGAAACCGAGGCGACGGGAGACTCAACAATCGACAGCAGGATGTCTGCATCATGGATCATCAAATCCAGTTCGACGCTGTCGACAATCTCACGGCCCGTCGGTGGGCCGAGTCGCTGACTGTCGAGAGCGAGAATATCCAGCTCCGAGGAAATCTTTGATAGTGTTTGAACTACCGGGTTGAACCGTTCGATGTGACCAACATGGAGCCTCACGCCGGCGTTTTCAGCGGCAGTTACCAACGCTTTAGCCGCGGCTGGATCCTCGGTAATCGGAGTTTCGATCAGTAGATCAACGCCGGCTTCGATAGCAGCCTGTGCTGATTCGTAGCGGTTGGCAGTCGGTCCCACAATCGAGACCGCATCTGCAATCGACAGCAGTGACGTGCGCGACAGAGCAGTGGTTCCGCACCGCTCGGCGGTGTCGGCCGCCTGTCGGCTGTCGACACCCGAGACGCCGACAAGTTCGACCGACGGCAGTTCGTTATAGATACGGGCGTGATGAGTACCCGTGCCGCCACCGATCACGCCGACTGACAGTCGATCGGTCATCAGCTACACCAACCCTGTTCGGTGACTGTCGGCGGCTCTGTGGGGCCAGTATCAGGATCAGCGATTAGCGCCTGTCTCATCGTCCCCCGCGAACGCCGCCTTTAGTTGACAGTGCGAGTTCGAACTTAGCGGCAGTATCAGTTGGATACATCATGGTCGGTGTCAGCCGTGCCTCCGGGGTCACGGATACAGTATCGGTCAAAACAGTGGTTTCACCCTTTGTTATGAGTCCATTGCGTCCAGTAGCAACCGACTTACAGTCGACGGAGGCTCCCTCATTTGGCAGTGCTGGTGGCTGTGTTGTGACCGGCTCGATTATCACGTCGTCGGAATCATCAAGTGTGGCTGAAAGATGGTTGGGCTCCGTCACTTCGCCGGGCGACAGTTCGTCGATATAGTTGTCGAACGTCAGCTCAGTGTTTGGCGATTCAGTCAGTATCGGTAACTCGATGTACTGCTCACTGTTTTGCGGTGCTACGAAGATATACCCAACCGACACAACGGCCACCACGATACCGATCAGATGACTGCCGATGCGCCGGTGTGATCACTACTGAACGCGTCGAAAGGCAGTATTCGAGTAGGGGTCACAAAAGCGGGACGACTGCGATATGCTGACCAAACGAAAGGTCAGATGGTTTAGGTATCGTCACTCGCTCCCGGTTTTCACCGTCGCTAGTGACTCTGTTTGATCGTTTGCGGCATCTTTCGGAAGTCGACCTGTCTGAGTAAACAGGATGCTAACGGGGACATTCCTTGGCAGAAAGAGCAACAGAGAAGTTCCAAGAGCGTAAACTGCCGAAAGCGGCACGGTATACTAACCCATCTACTGGCGAGTACGACCAGACAGACACTACCCATATCGAGCAGAAAGCTTCGCGTGAGCGGTGTGTTTGCAGGCAATGAGTCGGTTAGTTCTTCAATTATCATTCGTTTACAAAGGTGTGGCTACCGTATGCATCATGCGTTGGCTACACTGTAGTTATTTGTCAAATTTGGCGAGTAGTATTATTGTCTTATAGATCTCATTACGCCAGTAGTGTGTTCCTACTCTTCGTGACGATGATAAAATAGGAGATAAATTACGTTCATTCGTCGTCGACGGATCACCGTGCCCACGATTAGTTCTGTGGTTGGGATGCTAATACAGGAGTTCGATGAGCACAGATTGAGAAAGGACTCCCTACTCAAACTAATAGACTCGTAACAAAGTGTAACTCCAGTGTGTGTTCAGTCGAATTTCACGCACACCCGATGGCTGTCGGGTAACCACACGAACCCCAACACATACAATACCGAATGTCCGACTCTGATTACCATCCCCTGTCGAAAGATACGGTCTTTGACCTTTTGAGTAACTCCAGACGTCGGTTCGTCTTGCACTATCTCGAACGCGCTGATGGACCTGTCCGGCTAAGTACGCTGGCGGCCGAAATCGCGGCTACTGAAAACGAGGTTACGGTCGACGAGCTAACCAGCCAACAGCGGAAGCGCACGTACGTCTCGTTGTACCAGACACACATTCCAAAACTCCAAGACGCGGGTGCAGTCAGCTACAACGCGGAAACAGGAACGGTCGAACTGGCTGCCGGAGCCGGTGAGATCGGGGAATACTTCCACCAACAAGGAACTGATCGGCCGTGGCAGTACTACTATCTGCTGTTAGCGGGTGTCGGGTTCGTACTGTACGTTTTCGCCGCGCTTGCAGGCGTCTCGACAGCCATCCTGTTTCTGTTGGGCGCAGTTGTTTTTGGGACGTTCGGCCTAATCGCAGCCGTTCACTATCTCTCTCTTCGTCGCAGCCGAACCGAGCTGCCAACGAATCTCGTCGATCGTGAGTAGTGGCTTACGGTTGTTTTCCGCCTCCTTCTCTGAGATCTCGAAGAGTCAAACAGCTCAAACAGCCGTACACCGAGCCATCGTTCGCACCGAACACGCGAACGAACTGTTTTGTGACATATGTGCCACAATTTTGACACTGTCGTTTCGGTGATCGGTCGTTGGTCGCCTCCGTACGGTAAAGTACGTCCATAGCCGGTACAGGAATCCAACCTGCTTTGTTATACCCGCCGTAGCAACGTTTCAGTCAGTTCGACGATGAGAAACAGCAGTAACACCAATATTCCATATTGATTTTATAGTACCAAAGATATCCTGACCGTTTCAGCCAGTGTTACCAAGTCGGTAAGATGATCCAAACGTAGAATCAGTTGAGATATAGCCGAAACAGACGCGTAAACAGTCTGTAACAGAGGGGTAGCATCGCCAACCTCATATGGACAGAAGTGGTCAGTGTGGTCAGAGGCTGTGACGTGATGCGGGAGGCGAAGCCGACAGGCGCGAGATTCCACAGCGACCGGAACCAATGTGTCCCCGTGTTGGCGTTTGATAGACGACGATTGGTGTTGGATCAGCTACGAGCAGGTGGTGTTGGCCTGCATACCAGCCTTTGTACAGCGACGGGATACTCGCGGTGAGAACAATGATAGAGGAAACACATATGGATGAAGATTGGGACGAAATCGGGTTCGTGATTAGCTCTCAGTATCGAATTGCCGTGTTGAAACGACTTGCGGACGGTCCTGCAACGCCCTCTCGGATCGCCGAAGACTCCGGGATCGGAATCACACACGTCTCACGAGCACTGGGTCGACTGCGTGAGCGACGACTTGTTGAACTGCTTGTCCCCGAAGAGCGGAAAAAAGGGCGCGTGTACGGGGTAACCGAACGTGGAGAGGAGCTCTGGGAGCAGATTCAGGCGAAAAACCTTATCGACTGATGTCGCTCTCGGTTCGTTTTTCATCGGTACAGTAAGTAACAGTGTCAGTGACGGATGTCACCGACAGGAGGGCACACGAATGTGTGTGGTTGGCGTGCGATCAATAGGGACCGTTAGTCGTCCTCAGAGGCTGGAAGCAGCATCTCTGGACGCCGCGCGTACGCAGGCGTCTCAACAAACTGAGAGATGCGGTCAAGTTCCTCCTCGGTCAGCCAGTCGGACATGCATCCAACAGTTCTGCATACTAATATAAAAATGTGGAGGTACTGGCCAGTTTTCAGCACTGGTCGGCTACTGCTCAGCGCCCCGGAGAGACTGCACGATCAGTTCGTATTCGTTTGTCACCGTCACCAGATGTGATCCAAACTCGAAACTGACCTGCACTGGAATGTCGACATATCGGTCGCTCAGCAGCCGAACGAGCACATTTGGGTCGATCACATCATATAGCCGAGGCTGCAACGAAACTGCGTCGACACTGAGAGCAGTAGCGACCGCCTGCTCAATGGTATCCGGTGGTACATCGTCTTTCATAATGCCAAACGTGTAGAGCACCGCTGAGCGTGACAATTACAAAGCCTTTCTGTATGTGGGATACGCACGACCAGACCACGTGGCGTGTACGTTTCTGTAACCACAATTAGGACGTCATTACCTACTAAAATGGGCGCTGAGGCCATCTTCAGTTACCAAGAGCTCTTCATTCGTTACGAACATAGGTATGTAATGTATACTAGCCACACTTGTCCCGATTATCGGTGTTCGCTTGTCTCGACGACAGCTGACTCGCTAGCAATCACGAACGCATCCTGTTCGAGGAGGCGTGGGTCTTGTGGTAAAAACAGGAGATGTGATCGTTGACGACATGAGGTTCTAATAATATCCCACTCAGCACATAGATAGCCAAGATCACGGTGTGGATCTGGATCGGACGGCACTGATTCCCAGTTGACCTGTGAGTGATCTGCTGTCATAGCCGACCTCTTGGTGGTCGCTGTGGGGTTTCAATAACTGGCTCTGTTGGCAGTGTCGCCCCAGTGTTGACGGCCACTGTTCCTGCAGTGCCGAGTCGGCAAGCACTCAGTTTAGTGTACCGCGTCCACCCCGACTCGCGATTATGCCTGCTGGCCATACACGGTAGGATCACCTTTAACTAATAACTATTCTGACCAGTTATTCAAACATTATCTCGTCTGTACATTTATTACTCGATAAGTGGATAGTGGTGATTGTCAGTATATCTGATTATATGTTCCGCTTACTCCCCTGCCATCTGAACTCCGCAGTTGCTCAACGGCTCGCACACTTGACTATTCTATCAGGTCCTATTTATTTCGGGGCAGTTATACGTCGACTCTCGGCCCGTGAGCTCACTACCGTGGTCGACGGCGACGACCCGTGGCTCGTTGTATTCTACTAATTGTGAGAGACTGTACATATAGTATTATACAGCCGTAATTGAAACTTCGATTTAATGTGAAAATGTAATAAATTCTTACATTAATGTATTAGCCGCGTGATTCAATCGTCACTTCCGAGCCGTCGCTGTAGACTGCAACGACCTCAAACGTCCCACTATCAATCGTCGTCTCAGCACCGACGAACCCGAGTGTTTCTCTTACCTCACCGTCGACCTGTATCTCCAAACTACTTGCTTGTCCGCCATCAGACCATCGAATCCGGGTTGTTCCATCAGGATTCGTCTCGGTGATCACACTTTCGTCTGCAGTCCCGCTATCGCCGTCTTCATAATCGAAGTTCCGGTCGTCAAACTCACCCGCGACAACTGCTGCGCCCACAACTCCCGCAACAGAAACTGCGGAAATAACCAGCACCGCGACGCACCATCCATTAATAACGTCAATTGTGGAGCGTGGTGGTTGTTCAGATGAAGACATGATGGTAGGTATTAGATAGTGATGTAGTAGCTACTGCATAACGGCGGCTGACAAATAAAAACCCACCGTCCCCATTACAGTGGTCTAATGCTAATCTAAAATTGAATTACCCCGTCACAAGGAAACGGCTCGAACGGATTCCGCCCGTGTATGTTGCAGTGATTTCACCACCTCATATTGATTTTCAGCACATATCAGATACTAATTTTGAGACGGAAACTCGGGCTAATTATCAGCCAATCATTAGAATCCTGAAGCCAATAATACCATCTCACAGTCGATAGCACGCGTCGCCGAGCCACCGTTTGGAGAACTGAAGAGAAAATCCAACCCAATGTCTACCACGGTGACGAACGCCTTCGAAAACAGTTTTACGACGGTTTTTCCGACCAGCGACAGTTCAAATGTAGTGCCGTCATACGATATCCAGCAAGATACCGGATAGATTACGACGTCGATTGTGCGTTAGATTCATGTTCAATTTTAGACACAACGCACCGACAAGTGTCATTCATAGTCACTTATCTCATAACCAAAAAATTGCCGTTCATACCAGTATACAAATGTGTTATCACTAGTTGAAATACTGTGTCAACGTGGTTGTCACTGCAAGCAGCCTCCAGCCGGGAACGTAGCGAGTGCCGCTTGATTCGAAGTATATTTGTGCCTATCCTCCTCGGACGATTCTCCGTTTCCGACAGACCGCAACACCATGCTTGTACGGGCCGGAGACACACAGGAGTTCCTTGTGTCTCGGACCGAAGTCGATCCCTCCTCTCTTGTCACCTGAATCTACAACGTATCGACAGCAGTTAGTCTGTCTCTACGGGCTGGTCGACGCCGGACGAACGGTTCTCTACGGTCGATTCAGTCGACTCGCCGGTGTCGACCAGTCGGTTGGCCCACGTTCCACGCCGGAAGTATGCGTAGACCAGCATGGCCATTAGCACATTCGAGACGGCCTCGCCGTACCAGATGCCGGTCGCACCCCATCCGATCGGCACCGCAAGCGTGTACGCTAGCACCGACCGGAGCACGATGTAACCGACAAACGAAAACAGCAGTGCCAACCGGGTTCGTCCACTGCCGCGGAAGCCGCCTTGGATGACGAGAAACATTCCAAGAAAGACGTAGCTGGCCGCCACAACTCGGAGGTACTCGCTGCCGATCTCGACGACTGCAGGCGCACCCATTCCAGTAATGAAGATGCTGACGACGAGTGGGGCAAACAGATAGATGCCAAGCCCGAAGACGACAAAACAGCCGATGACAATTCCAATCGCAATCCTGACGCCACGCATGGCGCGGTCGACCTGCTGGGCTCCGAGGTTCTGGCCGACGACGGTTTCGACACCTCGTGCCAAACCCAGTGCGGGCAGTACGACCATCGAGGTGACACGCGAGCCGATACCGTAGGCGGCGACTGCTTCCGCGCCGGCGATAGCGACAAGTGCGGTGAGAATCGTCACGCTGAGAGCTTTCGTGCTGACTTCGAGGCTGGCTGGCGCACCGATCGAAAAGATGCGCCGGATCGTCTTCAACTCAGGGGCGAAATCAGCCGCAGAGATCGTGATCCCAACCGACCCAGAGACGAGCAGCCAGATACCGATCACTGCACCGACGCCACGGGCAAGAATCGTCGCAATTGCAGCCCCTTGGACGCCGAAACCAGCAAACCCTGTCGCTGCAAACAACGCTGATTCCAGCGACTGGAGGCCGAACCAGGCGAAAACGATGTTGTCCTGAAAGCCAAGAATGAAAAACGGGTCGACAATCACGTTGAGTCCGACACCGAACGCCATCAGATACAACGGTGTTCGGCTGTCGCCCCACCCCTGCAGAAGTGACTGAAAGACGAAAAAGCTGAAAATAAACGGAATCCCAATGAACATCGTTCGGGTGTAGGTGACAGCCATACCGTACTCGGTGGTACCGGGAACCGCCCCAACCAGCTGTAACAGCCACGGCACGAGAAGATAGCCAACAACCGAAAATACCAGCGAGACCGCCACCACAAGCGAAATCGTCTGGCCAGCGACGTGACCGACATGGTCGAAATTGCCTGCGCCCTTGTGTTGGGCGACGAGCACCGTCCCGGCTATTGAAAATCCCAATGAGAGACTAATAACGAGAAACACAATCGCCCACGAAAACGACAGCGCGGCGACCGCGGGCTGGCCAAGTCGACCAACCCAGAACGTATCGGCGAGATTGTAGCCAACTTGCAGCAGGTTGGTAAGGACTATCGGTAGAGAGAGTATAACAAGTGGCTTAAGTAACGGCCCATCGGTGACGTTAACCGAGCGATCACGGCTCGTTGAACTCATTCAGTGGCTCCAGATTCACACTGCAGTCGACGACCGACACGCTGTGGGCGTGGCGCAGTTACCTGCTCGACAGGGCGATGTCGAGTGTCGTCCGAAGGACCCATCACGGCCACGCGATCTTTCTGCGTGTCGACCGGCTCGCCGATCAACCCCCCGACTGGCATACTAGCAAACTGTTCGGTTGGCCGGTTAACGCTTATCGTTTCAACGGTCCACAGCGTGCATCGCGTTGTCGACTATGACGCGAGTAAACAGTGGCTAACGGAGAGTAAAAAAGTCCTACTTAGTCGTCAGCCGGGGCGAGTGGGTTACCGTCGCCGTCGGTTGGCGCGGGCGAGGCGTCCATATCATCTTCGTCGGCGTATGGGTACCACGTCAGTTTCGTGTTGTGCATCATTGGGTCCTCGTAGCCGGTCTCTTCGGGCTCTATGAGTGCTTCGAGTTCGTCCTCATCCTGACGAGTGATGAACGTCCGGAACGTTTCGTCGCTCTCGCGCTGGTCTTCGAAGTTCGCCAGCAGGTTCTTGATCGCACCTGGGACCTCGTCGACAGGCACACGCTGGCCGACCCACTTTGCGAACTGTGGGTTCTCGCCGAGACCGCCGCCGAGACCGATATCGAGTGCTTCGACCGGCTCGCCGTTTTTGCGGGTTTTCATCCCACGCAGCGAGACGTCGGCGATCTGTGGCTGGGCACAGGAGGCCGTACAGCCCGACAGATGGATGTGAAAGTCTTCGACGCCCTCTGGGAGCTCAACGTTCTGTTTGAGCCAGCGAGCAAACCGAACCTGTCGGTTCTTGGTCTCGACAATCGAGAGCGAACAGAACTCCGTTCCAGTACAGGCGACTGAGCCACGCATGAACGGGTGTGGATCCGGCGAGTAGTGCTCCAAGAGGTCTTCTTCGAGCAGGTCGTCGAGATCGTCTTCGGGGACGTCCGTGATCATCACGTTCTGTCGCTGGCTGA
Organism: Haloferacaceae archaeon; assembly: GCA_003554115.1. The sequence continues at coordinate 31,021 of PWFE01000058.1, forward strand.
TGCGGACCTCGCCCGAACCGTACTTTTCGGCGAGTCGAGCGAGTTCTTTCGTGTCGTCGGCTCCCATCCGGCCGACAAGCACGTTGAGTCCGACGTAGTAGTTGCCGTCGCGCTGTTCGTGGACGCCGATCAGATCGCCGTGTTCGTCGCCTCCCGCGTTGTAGGTGTACTGCTCGCGGAGGTCCTCGCCCGCGGACTCCAGTTCGAAGTCGACGAACTCCTCTTGGAGCGTGTTTCGGAACTTCTCGGGGCCCCATTCGTCCATGAGGAACTTGATCCGGGCGTTGTATCGGTTCTCGCGATCCCCGTATTCGCGGAACAGCGCGGAGATGCCCGCGGCCACGTCGGCGGCGTTCTCTGGTCGCGTAAAGACGTCGATATCCCGTGCAAGGCGTGGCTCGTTTCGCGAGAGACCACCGCCAACGCGAACATTAAAGCCACGGACCTCCTCGCCGTCGACCTCCTTGTAGGCGGGTTCGAAGGCGAGATCGTTAATATCCCCTTGGCCCGAACCGTCGGGCGCGCCGGTCACTGAGACCTTCCATTTGCGTGGCAGATTCGAGTGCTCCTCGTTGCCTTTGAATCGGTCGTTGAGCTCGTGGATAACGGGTAGGGCGTCGACGAACTCGGGGGCCTTGCCGGCCATCGGATTGCCAACGATGTTGCGCCACGAATCACCACAGGCCTGCTGGGTCGACAGGCCGTTGGATTCGAGCTTCTCAAAGATTTCGGGGATGTCTTCGAGTTTGATCCAGTGGAGCTGAATGGATTGGCGGGTCGTCCAGTCGACGTAGGCATCGCCGAACTCGGGGTTCTCAACGGGACCAGTAGCGTACTCTTTGGCGATCTCGGCGACAACCTCCGTCTGGCCGGGTTCGAGCACGCCGTTTGGCGTGCCGATCCGCATCATGAAGTAGCTCTCTTGGCCGTTGCGCTGGTGGTACAGTCCCCACCATTTGAACCGTTCGAACCAGGCGTCGCTTTCGTCGGCCGGGATCGCATCCCACCCGTCCTCGGCAAACCGATAGAGGTGCTCGCGAATCTCGTTGCCGTAGACCTCAGATTTCCATCGCTCAACGTCAGTTGGCATACTCGTTCCCACAGGGCCCATCCCTAAACAGCCCCCTACCGCGTCAACCCTTCCCGGTGGTTACGTCTACCGGATACTGTTGCCGCTACCGACTCACGCGGTGCTCTATTGGACGCATAATCATGTGTTGACGGTCGTAGCCGGTGTACTCGCCGTGTCGGATACGGCCAACCGGGAGTTTGCCCGGCACACCGCTTTCGCCGCAGGCGATACACTGGCCGTATGTCGTCACTGCCACATCCCGGCCGTCAGCGCTCACCTCGGTGAAGCCTTCGGCGATGAAATCAACGAGCTCACAGGAGCAGAACTCGGGTGCGTCGACTCGCCAGAGTTCGCTGACGCTGACCCGGCGCTGATCGTTGACTGACAGCCAGGCACCGTCGTCGAGGATTCGGAGAGCCACACTCATGACTGTTTCTTTGGGCTCGCTGG
>PWFE01000042.1 GCA_003554115.1 Haloferacaceae archaeon
ACATCCGTATTTGCAGCGACCAACTTAGCTCCGTGAATTCCCTCTTGGTGCATTCGGTTGACGGTGTTGCCGCCACCGCCACCACAGCCGACGACCGTGATGTCAGTTTGGAGGTCCTGTAGAACATCACGCAGTTCGTCGTCGGTCATGGTTCCCGACTGTGGTGTGCCGCCGGAGGGGCTACTCCCGGGGAAGTCCTCGGATCCGGTCTCTTCGGTATCCTCGGCCTCGTCAATCGCGTCCTCAACGATAGAGTCCATCAGTATAACCGCCCCTTGCAGACGGAGGGTATTTATCTTTCCCCATTTGTCAGACAATCGTCTGACCGTATTAGTCGCTCACGTTGGTTTCAGCGGGTGAAACCGGGAATCGGTCGACCTGTTCGGATTCGACGACATGTGGCTTGATCGTTCGACCGTTGACCTCGACGGCTTGGCCCGCTGCGAGTTTCCCGAACGCCGGGCCCTCCGGAACGCCGAGTGTGGCGGCCTTCTGGGGATCGAAGCCCATCTGGTGGCCCCGAATCTCGCCGTCGACGCGTTCGATCCGGTCGTATTTCGACGCCAGCAGGTCGACGAGGGCGTCGATCATTTGCTCGAAGGGCCCACCAGCGGTGACTGCCGCGTTTCCAGCAGGGAGTGTCCCGCCCTCTTCGGTCTCGAAGGCGACCGTATTGTCAGCGACTGCATTTCGGGCTGCATCCATGTCGACCGCGTGTGCGGCCGCAATGAGTTCATCCGGCAGCGAGACGGCAAACCAGTCGTCCGCCTCGGCTGGCACCTCTCCGAACCGAAGGCCATCGTCGACTGCTGACAGTGCAGTTTCGACTGCTTCGACCACCTCAAGCGACCGGTCGCCAACGGTTCGCAGCCAGGTTTCACTAACCACACGGTAGCCCAACTGTTCGATGACTGCTTCGAGCTTTGGGTTCTCACCGTCGACCACTGCGAGGGAGGCCCGACTAGCATCGAAGGCGGCGGCTACCACCTCTCGGTTTGCCTCGGGCTCTCCCATCGCCGTAAGTTGCCATTTCGAGCCGATATGACCGACGGCCCACGCGCTGTCGGTGACGATTCGCGTACATCGTGGGGTGTAGTGGCCGCCGCCGAAGCCAACCACGTGGCGCGGTTCGCCGTCGACCGTATGGTCGGCGTCGACGCCTTGCAACTGCAAGACGGCGTCGGCGACCGCAGCGGCTCCCTCGGGGTCGTCCCACTGGGTGTCGTTGCTTCCGAGTTCGACGAACAGCGAGGGCACCGCTGGTGCGGTCGGACCGTGGTGAGTACACTCGATTCCAACCTCATAGCCGGCGGGTGCGTGGCTCTCCAGTGCGTCGACAACGGCCTTCTGGGCACCTGGTGCGGCGCGGGCGAACGATCCTGGCTGGCCGCCGTACTCTGCGGGCCCGAAGTTACCCGTGAAATGGGCGGTCAACAGCGGGCCGGTCTCGCCGGCGTGTCGGGAGACAAAGACGATGAAATCCAATTCATTGGGGTTCGAAAAGGCAGCTTCGGGCGAATCGAGTTCGACGTGGATCGGTTCAAATTCTCTGAGTTCGAACCCATCGCGCTGATAAAACTGGCCGCCGCCGTCGGCGTCGGGACGCTGTGTGTCGGTGTGGGTGGTCCACTCGACTCGATCAAGGAGCTGCTGGCCGATATGCTCCGAGGCGCGGTCGGCCCGGCTGACGACGATTCCAATCACACCCGTTTTCGGGTGTCGACTCGCAAAACAGCACCGTTTGTCGACCGACAGATGACTGCCGGCGGCGGACGGAGAGCGTTTAAGCCCACCGTTCAAAACAGGGCGTATGGATGTCTACGGTCTGGTCGGCAACCCTGTCGGCCACTCGGTTTCGCCGCCGATGCACGAGGCGGCGTACGCAGCACTCGGGATGGACGCATCGTACGTCGCCTTCGAGCCGCCGGTCGACGAAATTCCCGCCGCCATCGAGGGAGCCGAAACGCTTGGCATCGCAGGGCTCAACGTCACGATCCCATTTAAACAGGACGTGCTGGAACTCGTTGCAGCCGACCCGCTGGCCGAGCGGATTGGCGCGGTCAACACTGTCGACTTTCGGGTCGACGGCGAGCCAGTCGGCTACAACACCGACGCAATCGGGATCACACGCTCGTTCGAACATCACGGCGTCGACCTCGACGGCAAGAAGGCCGTCGTCGTCGGTGCCGGCGGTGCGGGCCGAGCGGCAGCCTTCGCGCTGTCGGATGCCGGCTGTGAAGTCCATATCGCCAACCGAACGGTCGACAAAGCAATCGATCTCGCCTCGGAAGTCTCGCATGCCTCGGGCGGCAGTCTCGAAACGCTCGACTCTCAGCTGTCGGAGGCCTCTGTGCTGCTCAATGCAACCAGCGTTGGCATGAAGTCCGACAAGACACCCGTCGACAGCGAGTTGCTCCACGACGAGTTGACAGTGCTCGATGCCGTCTACGCGCCGCTCGAAACCCGGCTGCTGCGGGAAGCCAACGCGGCCGGTGCCGACACCATCGATGGCGCGTGGATGCTGTTGTTCCAAGGTGTCGAGGCCTTTGAGTTGTGGACCGGACAGGAGGCGCCGGTCGACGTCATGAATCGCACACTGCGTGCGGCGCTCGCAGACTGATCGCCACGTCGGCCTCTGAGAATCTCCTCGAATATTTAAATACAGCCACCATCTACCTACACCCAATGGCCCTACTGGACAAATTGAAGTCGATTCTCGGCATCGGTGGGAGTCGTGACAGCGACGAACGGACGAACACCTCCGTGACAGTCGAACGCGAGTCGACCGACCACGAGATGGTCGACAATGACCAGCCGGACTCCGAGGAGGCCGCTGCAGCCGGCACGGATGCTACTGCCTCAAGCGGTTCGATGACCGAGACCGACAAGCCCGAAACCGAGGTGGCAACCGAGCCCGCCGAGGCCGTCGGCCCGCCCACGGAGTCGGTCGACGACGAACCGGTCGACCGCGATGTCGGAGACGTAATCGACGAGGCCGAAGACGCCGAGGCGGCCGAAAGCGACAGTGTTGAATCTGACGACGACACTGACGATACGGACGATACCGGCAATACCGACGACACTGACGACACCGACAAATCGGCCGTTTCCGAGCCATCGAACGCTGGAGCTGATCTCACCGCGATCAAAGGCATCGGGCCAGCCTACTCTACGCGACTCGAAGCCGCAGGAATCGGCTCGGTCGACGAACTCGCCGCGGCTGACGCCGAGACGCTGGCAGCGGAGGTCGACGTCTCGCCGAAAATCGTCGCTGATTGGATCGACCGCGCTGCATCCCAGTAGACCCTCCCGCGGAACGCGAAACTGTTACACGCCGGGAGCGATTTTCTCTCCGTATGTCACCGCCGACCGTTGTCACCGACCGGGCTGCTTTTCGGTCGGTGGCAACTGACGCGCCACCGGGCGGGCGCGTTCCCATTGAGCTCACAACCGAAATCAGCGATCCGTTCGATGCCTATCGACGCGCCCGCGAGGGCCCTGGCGGCGTCTTTCTGGAAACCACCGGGGGCCAGTCCGGCTGGGGATATTTCGCTGTCGAGCCAGTAGAGCGTCTGACGGTCGCTGCCGATGCAGTTGTCGCAACCGATGCCGCCGAGACTGGAGTCGGCGACTACCGGCGCAAAACACCTTCGCTGGCCGCCCTAGAGGGCTTGCTGGCGGGCGAAACGCTCGTCCGTGGCGACTGTTCGGTTCCCTACCCCTGTGGCGCGTTCGGCTGGCTGTCGTACGACATCGCCCGCGAACTCGAATCGCTTTCGGGCAACGCAGTCGACGACCGTCGGCTCCCTCGCCTCCAAGTTGGTGTATTCGACTGCGTGGCCGCTTGGTCCGAGCCACGCGATGATCCGCTCACGCTTCATGTCACCTGCTGTCCGAAAATCCCCGTCGACGCCGACGTGGCGGAACTCGACCGGATTTATCAGCGGGCAGTCGACCGTGCAACCGCGCTTGCGAGCGCCGCTACGGAAGGCGACCCCTCGGTCGGCGAGCCGCCAGTCGCTGCCACCGAAGCCGAGTTCGAAAGCGAGTGTGGCCGAGCCGCCTTCGCCGAGCGGGTCCGACAGATCAAACAGTACATCCGTGATGGCGACACCTTTCAGACGAATCTCTCCCAGCGGCTTTCGGCTCCTGCCGCTGTCCATCCTGTCGCGGCCTACGACGCCCTACGACGAGTCAACCCCGCACCGTACTCCGGGCTCATCGAGTTTTCGGGCCGCGGCGGCAGTCGGTGGAACGGAATCGATCTCGTCAGTGCCAGCCCGGAGCTTCTCTTAGACAGGAACGACGACAAACTGCTCACCGAACCTATCGCCGGCACTCGCCCACGGGGTCGAACACCCGAGGCAGACAACGCCTTCGAGACCGACCTCCGAAGCGATGACAAAGAGCGAGCCGAACACGCGATGTTGGTCGACCTCGAACGCAACGACCTCGGGAAGGTCAGCGAGTTCGGCACGGTCGAGGTCAGCGAGTACCGCCGGGTCGATCGCTACTCCGAGGTGATGCATCTGGTCTCGCTGGTCGAGGGTCGACTCCGTGAGGACCGAACCCTTGCCGATGCGATCGCCGCCACCTTCCCCGGCGGAACGATCACGGGCGCGCCGAAACCCCGGACGATGGAGATTATCGACGAGCTTGAACCGACACAGCGTGGCCCCTACACCGGGAGCATGGCGATCTTCGGCTTCGACGGCCGGGCGACCCTCAATATAATTATTCGGACCCTAACGCGCCACGCCGACCGCTATTCTCTCCGTGTCGGCGCAGGGATCGTCCACGACTCGGAGCCCGCTGCCGAGTACGACGAGACGATGGACAAAGGTCGCGCGCTCATCACCGCGATAGACGAGGCACTCACGACTGGCCGGATGACCATCGAGGAGGCCGCCGAATGACGGCGACCCATCAACAGAACACCGGTATCACAACCGGCAACGTCGACGGCGGGCCACGAATCTTGGTTGTTGATAACTACGATTCGTTTGTTTACAATCTGGTCCAGTACGTCGGTGAGTTTGCCGGCGAGGTGGCTGTCCGGCGCAACGACCGAATCGACCTCAAAGAGATCCGTGAACTCGACCCTGACGGAATCGTGCTCTCGCCAGGACCTGGCACTCCGCAGTCGGCGGGGATCTCGATGGACGTTTTCGAGCTTTCGTGTCCGATTTTCGGCGTCTGTCTCGGCCACCAGGCGATGTGTGCCGCCCTTGGCGCGCCGGTTGGTCACGCCCCCGATGTGGTCCACGGCAAACCCTCTGCAATCAGCCACGATGGCGATGGGTTGTTCGAGGGGCTGCCGGAGGGGCTTCGGGTCGGCAGGTACCATTCGCTCTGTGTCGACCGCGTTGATCTACCCGACGAGTTGGTCGAGACTGCCCGGACGACCGACGAACGCGAGGTTGTGATGGGCGTGCGACACCGCGAAAAGCCACAGTTCGGCGTCCAGTTCCATCCCGAAAGCATTCTTACCGACGACGGCAAACGAATGGTCGAAAACTTCGTCCAGCGGTGTGAGTAGGCGATGACTACTGAGCTGTTCTATCACGTCGACGGCGAACTCGTCGCGGCCTCTGAGGCCACCGTCAGCGTCGAAGATCGCGGGTTTCTGTACGGTGATGCAGCCTTCGAGACGATGCGGGCCTACGGGGGCGAGCCCTTCGAGTGGGCGGCTCATATGGATCGACTCGCTGAGACCTGTGACGTGCTTGGGCTGGATCACGGCCTGGATGCTGCGGATCTTCGACAGCGCGTTGAGACAACCCTCGAAGCCAACACGTTAGCCAATGCCTACGTCCGGCTGTCGATTACTCGCGGCGTCCAGCCGGGAAAACTCACACCCCAGGAACATGTCGAGCCCACGGTTGTCGTCATCGTCAAACCACTGCCGCGCGGCGGCCGCAAGGGCACATCTGTCTGGGATGGGCCAGCCACCCTCCAGACAGTCAAAACCAAGCGCGTTCCCGATCAGTCGATTCCATCGCGTGCGAAAACTCATAACTACCTCAACGGGATTCTGGCCCGCCTCGAACTCCGGGTGACTGACGCAGACGAGGCACTGATGGTCGACCTCTCGGGGCACGTCACCGAGGGTGCGACCAGTAATGTGTTTTTTATCCAGGACAACGCGCTGCGAACACCCAGCCTCGATGGGCCAGTGTTACCGGGAATCACGCGTCGCGTTGTGCTCGAACTCGCCGCCGAAGAAGGAATTCCAATCAAAGAGGGCCACTACACACCGAGCGACGTCCGACAGGCCGACGAAGTGTTTCTGACCAACTCGACGTGGGAGCTTCGGCCTGTCGAACGGGTCGACGGGATCTCGGTTGGCGAAGACTCAGGGGCTGGACCGGTGACAACGCTACTCTCTCGGCTGTTTGCCGAGCGTGTCGAATCGAGCCACTACGACTGAACGTACAGGCTTAACTCAGCGGCGTTGCTACGTTGGGTAATGAGTTCGGCGAGCCGGATTGTCTCACTCCAGGAGGTACCCGAGGAGACGACCTTTCTGTACCGTCTGCGGCCACAGGATGACGACGAACCACGGGAAGCGATTTTGCTTCGTGACGACGAGGGAGTCGTCTCGTGGCTCAACTACTGTCAGCATTTTACCCACATCAAACTCGACAAGGGCTCGGGCGCAGAACTTCGCAACGGCGAAGTAATCTGTACCAACCACGGCGCGTACTTCGAAGTCGACAGCGGCCGATGTACGTACGGCCCGTGTGAGGGTGCGTACTTGAACGAAGTGGAGGTGGCCGTCGAAGATGGTGAGGTCCTGCTGGTCGACGATAACTACGAGTTCGTCGGCACTGGCGAGATTGAAACCGATGCAGCTGATCTGGGATCGAAATCGAACTACGAGTTTTAACTCAACGTGGGTATCTCGGCAGAATCACGACGGTCGAAGCTTCTCGTCACCGTTCTAAACAAAACGACTTCCTCAGAAATTGGACCTGGTAGAAGTGGTGTAAAATTATAGCGGGAAGTAGATTTGAACTACCGATCTCCGGGTTATGAGCCCGGCGGAATCTCCTGGCTATCCCATCCCGCTATCATAACGAACACCACAGTTACGGTTAAGGGTTATGATTCGACCGCAGTATGGCAGTTTTGACCGAGCCACGGCCTCTCAACCGTCGACGCGCATCGACCACCATTTCGGGTGGCGGTGATCGAATCAGCTGCCAAGATTTGTACTGTCAGTGCTACTTTTAAGAGCCGAATCGACACGCCTTACTGAGATCACACCCGAGCCGAACCAGATGCAGACAGACCACGTGTGGGCACTCACTGTCGACATCGGATATCGTTTTCACTAATGGGCCGACTCCAGTATCTTCCCGGATTGCTACTGCTCGCCGTCGGCGCGGTTCTCGCGCGAGCTATTGGCTCGGTCACTGGCATCGAAGCGTTGCTCATCGCAATCGCCCTGGGAGTCATATTAGTAAACGGCCCTGGTGTCCCTGACGGCTGTCGTGTGGGAATTGCAACGCACAAACATTGGTTGGCCGCCGGAATCGTCCTCATGGGTGCGTCAGTCTCGCTTGCGACGGTTCGTGAGGCTGGAGTTGTCGTACTGGTAGTTATTCTCGTCGTGGCCAGCGTTACGATCGGCGTCGTTGAGATACTCTCGCGAGGTGTTTTTGGCTTGGGTGAGAAACTCGGCTCGCTGCTTGCCGCTGGGGCTGGGATCTGTGGGGTCTCGGCTGTGGTTGCCGTTGCGGGCGCAATTCGCGCGCGCGAAGACCAAATCGCCTACGCAGCGGCTACCGTGTTGTTGTTCGATGCGGTTACGCTCGTCGTGTATCCGATCGCCGGCCAGCTACTCGATCTTTCGGATATCGTTTTCGGCATCTGGGCTGGTGTCAGTATGTTCTCGACGGGACCGGTTGTCGCCGTCGGATTCGCCCACTCGGAGGCCGCCGGACAGTGGGCGACACTCACCAAACTCTCACGAAACGCGCTGATCGGTATCGTCGTGCTCGGCTATGCGGCCGTCTATCTACGAACTACCAGCGACCGTCGACTCTCGCCCCGACTGCTCTGGGCGGAGTTTCCGACGTTTGTCCTCGGGTTTTTCGCACTCGCCGTTATTGGGAGTCTCGGCGTCTTTTCGTCGACCCACCGTGCGGTTATCGATACGACCTACAACTGGCTGTTTCTGGCCGCATTCGTCGGCCTCGGAGCCGAAATCGAACTTCACGAACTCAGAGCCGCTGGCATCCGCCCCATAATCGTCGTCTTTGTGTCGCTGCTCGTCGCCAGCACGCTCGCTCTTGGCGTCTTGACACTGGTGTTTTAGCTCAGTCTGCTGGTCGACTCGGTGAACTGTTGTGGACCGCAGAATCAGACGGAGAGCTTCGAGCGAGCTTTGACGACATCGAGGGCGTCGGCGTCGATGGTGTCGACCTCAAGCCAGTGGGGGACGTACTGGCGTTTCTCGTAGGTTTCGTGTTCGTCTTCGGTGCCGATGGTACACCACAGCTGGACCTCATCGGGGCCGTGCCAGTCTCCTTGGCGCTGGATGCCGAAACAGATCTGTTCTTCCCCATCGTAGTTGATAATCGCACCCTTGCGGATGCCGGGGTCGCCGTTGACGATGAGCTGCTGCATATCTGAATCTGTGATGTGTCGGTGCTTAATGGCTTCGGACCGTAGTCACCACCTAACTAAATCGTCGACCGTTCCAATCACCTGTTTTCCCACCCATTGTATGTCAAAAGGTCCCACGAAACCGCCGTAGCGGGCCGGCGTCGAACCAAACGGGTTTTAACGGGCGACGCCGAACTGCCGGCAAGGTAGATCTCACTATGGAAATGCCACGCCGAATGAATACGTACTGTCCGCACTGTGATGCTCACTTCGAACACGAAGTCGAGAAGGTCCGCACGGGTCGCTCGACAGGGATGAAAAAGGTCCAAGATCGCCAGCGCAAACGCGCCAAATCCACCATCGGGAACGCCGGCAAGTTCTCGAAGGTGCCCGGTGGCGACAAACCAACGAAGAAAACCAACCTCAAATACCGCTGTAGCGACTGCGGCAAGGCCCACATGCGCAAAGGATGGCGTGCTGGCCGACTGACGTTCCAGGAGTAATCATGGCAGGAAACTACGTCCGCGTCAAATGTGGGGATTGTGAGAACGAACAGATCGTCTTCCAGAAGGCCGCAACCACGGTGAGTTGTGCAGTCTGTGGGACGAC
>PWFE01000048.1 GCA_003554115.1 Haloferacaceae archaeon
GGACTCGCCCGCTTTCCGTTTCCACCACACGGCCGGATTCCCAACTTCGAAAACCACCGCGATGCTGCCGACAGGTTGGCCGACACCGACGCTTGGAGTCAGGCCTCGACACTGAAATGCAATCCCGATGCTCCACAACTCCCAGTCCGCAGACAGGCCCTCCGCGATGGCAAAACCATTTATATGGCCGTGCCACGCCTCAGCGACGACAAGCCCTTTTTAAAGCTTGATCCGGACGAACTCGATGATATCGACGCCGCCACCACCGTCTCGGGCTGTTCGAAACACGGCGTGCCGGTCGACCCCGAGGCAATGCCACAGATCGACCTCATCGTCGCCGGCAGCGTGGCCGTCGACCGCACCGGCAACCGGGTTGGAAAGGGCGAGGGCTACAGCGACTTGGAGTTCGCGGTGCTTCGGGAGTTCGACCGCGTCGACGGCGAAACGACGGTCGCCACAACCGTACACGACTGCCAGGTGGTCGAGGACGGCGAGATCGAGACGGGTCGACACGACGTGCCGCTGGATCTGATCGTGACGCCGACCGAGACCACCGAGACCGAGTCGACGGCGGGTCGACCGGAGGGACTCTACTGGAAGGATCTCGACAGCGAGACGATAGCGGAGATTCCGGTGCTCAAGCGGCTCGAACCACCGGCGTAGCTACCGATTTCTGCGCTCGTGTTCGGCGGCTTGCTGTTGGATGCGTCTGATTTCGCGTTCGGCCGCGCTGCCGCCGCCACCGTGGGCGTCCCGAACGGAAACATCGAGCCGGGAGGGAACGAAGTGGCTGTCGTCTTCGGCTGATTCGTTGTTGTCACCTGCTTCGGCGTTGTCAGTCGCTTCCTCGGACTCGAAAAACTGGTCGACAAACCGGCGAAGGAGGGTTGTGGGCATAGCTGCTATGTGGGCCGTTTGATCAATAAGTCTTCAGGTGAGCCGGTGGGCCAGCTGATATATCCGGGTAACAGTCACTGAATCAGGGCTGTACTGAGTTCTTTAGGCACTCACACGGTCCACTCAGTCGTGCGCCTCGTTCAGGTTCGGATTCCGACCGGGACACTTGAGGACGTGACCTCGCGGTTGGATTCAGCAGATGTCGACTACGTCGTCACCGAGGAGACGAGCAGCCGCGAGTTCAGTGCCGTCGTCACCTTTCCGCTGCCGACCAACGCCGTCGAGTCCGTGCTGGCAGAGTTGCGCGAGGCGGGCATCGACGAGAACGCGTATACGGTTATTGTCCAAGCAGAGACAGTCATCTCAAAGCGGTTCGACGAACTCACCGAGGAGTACAAACAGACCGAAGAAAGCGAGAACAAGATCGCCCGCGAGGAGCTCCAGACCAACGCCAAGAGCATGGTTTCTGGACCGCGAATCTATCTGGCGATGACGTTTATCAGCTCTGTGGTCGCCACTGCCGGCCTTCTGCTTGATTCGGCGGCCACGGTCGTCGGCTCGATGGTGATCGCCCCGCTGATCGGCCCCGCGTTGGCCGCCAGTGTCGGGACGGTCGTCGACGACCACGAGCTGTTCGTCCGCGGCATCAAACTCCAGGTCAGTGGCATCGCCGTCGCAATCGGTAGTGCGGCCCTGTTTGCGGCCACGCTTCGGTTCGGTAACCTCGTCCCGCCCGGACTCGATCCGCTCGCAATCGGTGAGATCCGCGAACGGCTGGCTCCGAACATTCTCGTGTTAGCCATCGCGCTCGGCTCCGGCGTGGCCGGGATCATCAGCCTGATGACCGGCGTCTCGGTCGCGCTCGTCGGGGTGATGATCGCCGTGGCGTTGATCCCGCCGGCGGCCGCAATGGGGATCGGGATCGCCTACGGCATTCCCTCGCTGACGATTGGCTCGGGCGTGTTCGTGCTCGTCAACGTGTTGTCGATCAACCTCGCTGCGCTGACCGTCTTATGGTACGCCGGCTACCGGCCCAAAGCCTGGTTTCGGGTTTCTGACGTGCGGAGTGCAGTTGTCAAACGGATCGTGGTGTTGATCCTCGTAATCTTGTTGTTGTCATCGTTTCTGGCCGCAATTACGTACGATACTCACATCAGTTCGCTCGAAGAAGAGACCGTCGAGACGGCGGTGAGCGATGTACTCGACGCCACTGAAAACGAACAGATCCGACTCGACGAGGTGACCGTCAGCCGGACCGATGACATCGTGTTCAGTGAAGTCGACGAAGTGGTCGTCTCACTTTCGGTCCCACCTGATGAGGCCACTCCGCGGCTCGCCGAGCAGATCCACGAGGCGATTGTCAACGAACTCGGCTATGATGTGTCGGTCGAACTTCAGTATCTGGAGGTCCAGCGAGTCGGATAGCCTCGTTAGTCGTCGTCTTCCAGCGTGTCGCCGGACTGCTGGCTCTCGATTGGTGCGGCTTCGCGGGCGTTGCCCATCCAACGGTCGATGTTGTCGTCGACGTAGCCCCGGCTACCGAGGCCGAAGCTGATGCCGAGAGCGATAGCGACGGCGGCAGCAATCCCCCAAGCGAGCGCCTGGGCGAACACGTAGAGAATCTCGACGTTAATCCCCATCGTATCGAGGCCGATAACGATGGCCATGAAGTAGAGGAAAAGCTTGGTTCCGGCGGCAAACGCCCCAGCGTACGCGCTCTGGGTGGCCGCCTGGGTTCGCTTGATTGCATCGCCAAGGAAGTCCGCGATGACGAAGCCGAAGACGATCACTAACAGACCAGCGATAAACGCCGGCAGGTACGAGACGGCGGTTGCGAGCCACTGCGAAAGCAACGGAATCGCCAGCGCGTTGGCAGCTGCCAGAATGGCGACAGCGTAAACGAACCACGCCGCAAGCGTCCCGAATGCGTTCGATACAGCGCTTTCAGTGCCACCCAGCATATCGCCGATTGGCGTCTGGAGAACTGCCCGGTCCAGTTCGACGGTATCCGAGAGCCGACCAACGATTTTGGCGACCGCGCGGCCAATAATCCAGCCGACAAGCAGGATGATGATTGCGCCGACCAACCGCGGTACGAACGCCAGCGTCGAGGCGACTGTGTCTTGGAGCCACGTCGGAACCGCCTGGGCGACAGCCACTGTTTCGACCATTAGCTACCGCCTCCGGAAGGTCGGCTGTACTGGGTGGGGCGAACAGTTTGGGATAGCGATGTCTGTGTCTCAAACATGCGGGATCACGCGTTCGACCTTGTGCTTGCATGTATTTTGTTAGCTAGTCGCTTGAGCCGTCGGCGACAGCGACAGTTAGAGAATGGTTACCCTGTACGCTCAGGCCGTAGTGGGTGTCTACTGTAACGTAGAATCACCATTGTGTGAGAGAATTCATAGAATACTCGTTTCTGCCGACCGGTACGGGTTGATTCGGTCGCTGCTGGCCCAACCGGGAGGGGAGTAAGCACAGCTTGGCTGTCTAATCAGTCCCACTGACAGCGTGGGCTACTCCTTGCGCGATGGGAGGTTGGGCTCGAAGCCGACTGCTTCGATGGCCAGTTGCAAGACTTCCTCGACGCCTTCCTCGTTGGTGATGCTCATATACGCATCTGCCTCGACGTCAGTCGACCGGTCGCTTTTGTTGCAGATCGTCAACACGGGGATATCCCGATCCGAAAAGCGGTCGACGACCGAATCACGGAGTTCGAGTTGGACATCCAATGGGTACCCACAGTCACCCGAGGCGTCGACGAAGAACAGAATGGTGTCGGCCAGATGCTCAATCGCGCCGACAGCCTGTTTTTCGATATCGTTTCTGTCTTCTTCGGGTCGATCCAACAGCCCCGGGGTGTCGATCAGCTGGTAGCGAATGTGATCGCGCTCGACGTGGCCGATTTGGACGCCACGGGTGGTAAATGGGTACTCGGCGATTTCATTGGAGGCGCGGGTGACGTAGTTGACGAACGAGGATTTGCCGACGTTCGGATAGCCAGCGATGACGATGGCGGGCTCGTCGGGTCGGATGTCGGGGAGGGTTTTCAGCGCATCACGGGCGTCACCCACTGCGCGCAAGTCGTCTTCGATCTCGTCCATAATGTCTGCGATCCGCGCGAACGCCTGCTTTCGGTGTTTCCGGGCGAGTTCGGGATCCGTCTTGCGGAGTTTGGGCTGGTACTCCCGGCCGAGTTCTTCGATCTGTCGACTCGCCCACATCACCTCAGAGAGGGACTGTCGCAGTTCGTCGACGTCGACGATGGCATCGGCTAGCTCGTAATAAAACGGGTCGACGTAATCGAAATCCGGCCACGCGGTGACGACGTTCTCGAGGTTATCGGAGGTAATGTTGACCGCAATCGTCAGCATCGACTGTTGGGCCTCCATCGTGGATTTGGCTCGCCCAGCGCGCGCGGCCCGTGAAAAGGCCTTGTCGATGAGTTCCTCCGACCGAGGGGCCGTCGGAAGGCTCTCGAAAATCATATCCGGTCAGTAGACGCCGACTACGTAAAAGGTCGTTCGTTTGGTATTGGCGTCGCTCACCGGTGTAAACGGCAGAGAGGAGTAAGCCCCCTTCTGTTTCAACCCGATATTCGGCTAAGCGTCCACGTCGTGTTCGGACTACCTCGGTAGCTGGTCGTCCCGTCGACGACTGACTACCAGACGTGGACTTGCACCGGTGAGGATTCACCGTTCCATCCATTCCTACCCGTCGGCGATGAGTGACTCATCGCGTGCTTGCGGTGTCGCCGCTTGCATGGTGGTGATTCAATCACCACCCTCCCCTCTGCGGGTTAGCTTCCGTCCCTTACGGGTTGGGTCGCACGCATCATCGGTCGGGGCAGGTGGTCTCGTTTCTGTTTCAGCGCCAGTCGTTTCCGACTCCGGGCTTGCGCCCGGTCACCTGTCCAAACGGTGGGGGGACTTTCCTCATAGCCAAGGATGTCGGCCACGGGAATCGGGCTCTCTCTACCCAGTTAGCCTACGACTACGGCTGAAATAAGACGTTCGGTCACCCAGTAGTCGCTGACTAACTCTGTGCTAAACAAATGGGAAGAATTCAAGTCAGTGCCGTTCATGTGTACTGTTATGTCCGAGGCCCAGACCGTCGAGCTGAGTTATGATGATGGGGCACGAGCAGTCGAACTCGCCCGAGAGGCTGTAGAATCGTATGTCCTCCACGGACAACGGGAACATCCCGGCAGTATGCGAGATGCCTTCTATGCACGAACCGGTGCGTTCGTTCGCATCCAGTCGACGCGCGGTCGCGGCCGACTTCGTGGCTGTGCAGGGGCGTATCATGGCTCAGACCAGCTCGGCCACGCCATCGTCGATGCCGCAATTCAGGCGGCCTCGGCCGATTCGGCTGGCTCGGAGATCGGTTCCAAAGAGTTAGACGATCTCTCGATTTCTGTCTGTATTGTTAGTAATACCCTGTTAACAAACAACCCGCTCGAAGATCTCGAACTCGGCACCCACGGGGTCGCCATCGACACCGGTAACAGACACGCGTGGCTGTACCCCACACTGCCGGTCGAACAGAACTGGAGCAAAGAAAAGTATCTCTCGTTGGTCTGTCGAAAAGCCGGCGTCTCGCCGATTGCGTGGCAGGACGAAGATACCATGCTTACGCTGTTCGAGGGCCAAGTCTACCGCGAGCGTCCTGACGGCGGCAGCGTCGAAGAGCTTTAAAACTCGACGAGTTCTGCGTCTACTTTTGTGCGTTCGATTGCACTGTCCAGCGAATAGTCAAACGACTCAACGAGGCTGCCGTCTCGGATCACTGGCTCCAACAACGCCTCGGCGCCATCCGGTCCTGCGGTGTCATGAAGTCCGACGTGGTGGCCGCCGTCGACGGTTCTGTACACCGATTTAACGCCTGAGAGCTTGCCGCGTTTGGCGATTGGCTCGCCATCGACAGCGACAATATCCAGCGCGAAGTCGACGGGATCAGCGTTCGAGATGTAGCTACCCACTCCGAAGCCGTCGGCTACATCCCGCAACTGCCGGAGATCGTCGGGTCCGAGCCCACCGCTGAGGAAGATGTCGACATCCTCGTGGCCGCGGGCGGCGAGTTCCCACCGCAGCTCTTGGACGATATGCCGGAAATCCCCGCGGCGCGAACCGGTGGTGTCGATCCGGACGCCGTCAAGGCTGTCGCCGAGTGTTTCGACCGCTCGAAGCACTTCGTCTTTCTCATCGCTGAACGTATCACAAAGTGCGATCCGGGGGACAGATTCGTCGACTGTTTCGTCGAACGCCCGCCAGGCGGCTTCCTGGTTGCCGGAGCCAAAACAGAGCAGCAGCGCATGCGGCATTGTGCCACTGGGATTGCGACCGATCACGTCGCCCGCCGCAACGTGCGAAAAGCCGTCCAGCCCGGCGAGCAGCGCGCTGCGTTCGACCACGGCCGTCATCGAGGGATGGACGTGGCGCGCGCCAAACGAAAACACCGCTGAGTCGGGGGCCGCACGTCGTGCTTCGAGCGCGGCGGTCGCAATGCCAGAGGCGTGGGATACCAAGCCGAGCAGCGATGTTTCCAGTCGGGCGAATTCGAGATATGGTCCCGTAATTCGGAGCACGGGTCCGCCGTCGAACAGTCGACCCGGCGGAATGGCGTCGACATCGACATCGTAGCCAGCGAGAAGGGCGACGGCGTCTTTGATCCCCGCGAGGAGTTCGAACTCCCCGTCTGGAAACTGATCTGCAGTCACTTCGGCGACGACCTGTGGGTTACGGTCGACAGCCTGTAGTGTGGCTTCGGTGCGTTCGAAGTAGGCGTCGGTCGCCCGCCCGCTGTGGATCGCTTCGGGCGAAACGATATCGAAATCCAGCTCAGTCATACGCTCTGGTTGGGGTGGCGGTCTCAAAAAGGAGGTGTTCGGTCGCGGAGTTGGGTCGGCCCGTTGTGGGTGGTACTCGAAGACTAGTTGTGTCGACGAGCGGCCAGCGCCAGTACGACGAGGGCGGCGACCGTGGCGGCCACACCGAAGCCGGGCATATCGTCTTCCAGCGGCGAAGATTGCTCGACTGCGGTCGGATCGAGCGATGGATCGAGTTCGAACAGTTCGGCCTCGGTTTGCGCGTGAACGATTCGGACTTGTGTGTCATCGGTCTCGACGGCGTAGGCCCCACTGAACGAGCCGTTTTCGACTACATACACGCCATCGGTTTCGGTCGCATCGTGGGCATCCAAGATTGCGCCATAGGCTCGTGTGAACTCGTCGACGTCGTCGCGACTCTCCCACTCGATGGTCCAGACGTAGCCGTCATCGTCGCCGCGCTTGTAGGGGACCAACTCATCGCCAGCCCAGCCATCCGAGGGCTCTGAGACGTAGTTGTACTGTTCGTACTCGTGGCTCGTCTCATGGATGAGATCTGGGTCGATCGTCTCGGCACCGTACTCGCTGGCCTGATGCCAGAACATCACGAAGATTGAGGCCTCGCCGACGGTTTCAGCACCATCGAGGCCTTGGTCTGGATACCGCTCCCATCCCTCGGTCGGCTCGGGCGCTGGCTCGACCGCGGCTGGCTCGATGGGCTGGCGATGGATGAGTTCGCGTGTCGTTTTGGGTGGTTCTTCCATTCGGTCGTCGACGCCACTCCAGCCCTCGTCCTCGATAATCTCGTGGACGTAGGCCGGCCCATCGGAGTACGGCTGGAGCATGGTGAACAGAATACCACGGTTGATATCGCCGCCCGAGCCACCGACGCCGCCGGGATCATCGAAACAGGACCACTCGCCGGATGCACAGCGTTCTTCGTACTGGTATTCGAGGTAGACGGCTTCGCCCTCGACGATTCCGGTGACAGCCAGATCGCTGTCCTGGGTCTCACCACGGAACTGCGAGCCCCTCAGGTCGTGGCGCTGATCTTGGAGTGCGTGGGCGAACTCGTGCAACAGCGTCTGTTCGTTAACGGTCGGTTCGTTCGTTGAGTCGGAGATCAGGACGATCCGATCCTCGCTTGGCACATAAAAGCCGTTGACGGCCTCACCGACGGTGCCGTCGATCGCATCGCCCGAGCGCTCATCATCGCCGACGACGAACAGCCCGTTCCAGACCTGATCGTTCCATCGCTCGAAATCATCGTCACTTCGGGTTGGTGTGGCGACATCGCTCTCGCGGAACTCCTCGCGACTCTGGATTTCGACCGGCACCTCGTCGGTGAACTGTTCGCCACGAAGGTACTCGACGCGTGCCATCGTCCGAGCGACCAGTGCGTCGAGTTCAGCTTCCGAGAGGGCTGTCGGCTCCTCGAAATCGAGGGTGTCGTCGTGACAGATCCCATCGACACAGCCGAGTTCGTCGGCCTCCGCAGAGGCGGTCGACTGAAGGATCGGTTGTGTCGCTGTCTGGGCGGGTTCGGCAGCCGACACCCCAACACCGGTGCCAGCACCCACACCGACGCCGGTGGTACACAACAGCACAACGAGGAAACAGGCGAGGCGTCGGTTCATGACGGGAAGGTCTGGGAGAACCGTGGGCGTCAACGGCTTTATCGATTGCTGTTATATCGTGGACCGACAGCTGCGCTACTGTTTGGCAGCCCACTCGCGGGCGGCCGTCTGGAGTTCGGCGTCCCGGTCTGAGTCGACGGTGAGTTCCGGAACCTGCGTGGGCGTGCCATCTTCGCCAAGCGCGACAAAGACGAAGATGCTCTCGGTGGTCAGCGTCCGTTCGCCGGAGCGAGGCTCCTCACGGAACGCCCGGAGCCGGACGTTAATTGACGTCTCGCCGTGGTCGAAGACGTAGGCTTGAATAAACGCGGTGTCTCCCTGCGGGATGGGTCGACGGAAATCCATCTGGTCGATGCTGGCGGTGACACAAGTTTTGCCCGCAAACCGCATGGCAGCCATCGCGCCAACCTCGTCCATCCACTTCATGACGATTCCTCCGTGGGCGGTCTCGTAGTTGTTGGTGTGGTTGGGCTGGACGCGATGGCGGTTCTCGATGAAGGTGTCTTCGACAGTCGGCATGGTTTTAGTAGGTACAGGCTACTTAAAAATGAGGACGGAACGATGGAAACGGTCTTTTGGGCCTCGGAAGTAGGGTCGACTGGCCGATGACGAACCCACCGTGCTGAGACGGGGTGGCACCCGTTGATGATGATCCCTATGAGTTCAGAGGTCGTTATTCGAGTTCCGGCTCGTTTTTCGGCGTGCCGTCGAGATGGAAATCCGCGGAGTTGTCCTGAGGGTCGTAGCCCAGAATCTCACGCGCAGGCTCAATATCGTAGTATTTCCGGTCGTTGTCCGAGATGCCGTAAA
>PWFE01000056.1 GCA_003554115.1 Haloferacaceae archaeon
ATGCCGTGCTTCTCGTATGGAACGCTTCGAAAAAGAATGGGCTGTTGAGGCTACCGCTGGGCGGCGACGGGTTCGTAGCCGCGAGCCGACAGCACTCTGGCGAGTCGGTTCGCAGAGTATTCGAGTTCGTCACGCGCTGGCGTCTGTTGGGCCATTGTCTGTCGTCGACAGCGTTCTTGGGTAAACCAGCGGGATTTTTCGTCGTCGGTCATCGCGTCCCACTCGGGTGGGAGGTCGTAATCGTGTCTCATACTGTGCTATCTGTGCGCATCAGTCACATGGACCAGCGTGTATAAACACGTTTCTGCGAGAAGATATTTTCAATACAAACACACATTATCGGGCCACGCCTAGCACCCGTTTTCTGACATTTGTCGTCGACTGCGCCGCTGAGTCTGCGTTTGGAACTGTCTAAACAACGATGATAGTTTAGAGGCAAAGAATCGATAAAACCGAGCGTGAGAATTCGGTCAGAAACCGGAATAGAGTAGGTGTGGGTTTCGAAGTCCTACTCTCTGCCGAACATCTGACGCATCATCGGATGCATCTCCATCATTTGTTCTTCGGCGATCTCCTCGTACAGTTTGTACGTAATCGACACGGTCAGCAGCAGTCCTTCACCGGAGACGTTACCGATGCTGCCAAGCATGTTCGTCATCACCGCCAACAGTCCAACGAGCGCACCACCAATGACGGTGACCTGCGGGATGTAGCGCTCCATGACTTTCTCGACGACCTGTGGGTTGCGTCGGAAGCCAGGAATCTGCATTCCCGAACTCTGGATCTGTTTGGCAGTTGCTTTTGGGCCCATACCAGTGGTTTCGACCCAGAAGATCGCGAAGATTGCCCCACCGACGATCATGAAGCTCAGATCGATGGTGACACGCAGCAGGATCTCCCACGGCTCGCCAGTCGTCGTTCCGCGGAACCACATCCACTGATCCGGCGACTGGATCGGTGCCAGATAGAAGAACAGTCCACCGACAACGTCTCCTTCGGAGTACTCTCCGAGCCATGCGGGCATGCCAGCCCACTGGTTCTGGAGAATCTGGCCCATGAACTGAATGTTCGCCTGCAATGCACGAACAAGGATCATTGGCAGGACGCTCGCGTAGATGAGTTTCACCGGGAACCGGCCTCGGGCACCCCGAACGCGGGAGTGACTGAGCGGGATCTCGACACGCACCGACTCGGCGTAGACGACGACTGCGAAGATGAACACAGTGGTCACCAAGCCGAGCAAGTTACCCGGATCGAACAGCAGGTTATTGAACCACTCGCCGGTGAACGTCGGTCCGAGTTCGAGCCCGCCGAAGAGGATACCGTACCAACTGGCAAAGAACCCGGGCGTTCCGAGTCCCGACCAGCTGAAAAATCCACCAATGAGCTGCTGGCTCACTGCGGCGATAATGAACAGCCCGACACCGGAGCCGACGCCCCACTTGCTCACGATCTCGTCCATGAACAGGATAAGGACGCCGCCGATGAACACCTGCGTGAAGATGATGAACTCTAAGATCGTCACACTAACGCCGAGTCCAGCAGCTATCTCGGGGTTCGCCGGCAAGAACTGCCCTGCAAACACCATCGGGAACGCTGTTGCAGCCGTGACGACAATCACTAGCAGCTTCTGGAGTCCCTGATAGAGGATCTGATCACGCGGGTCGCTGGTATCCAATCCGAGCAGGTTCGCCCCGCCAAGCAACTGGAGGACGATTGATGCCGTGACGATTGGACCAATCCCAACCTGCATAATCGAGCCCTGTTCACCGGCCAGAATCGACCGGAACTGCCCGAAGATATCGCTGCCGCCGGCATCAAGGCCGAACAGCGTGATGTTCGTCAGGAAAAAGTAAATAACGAGCACGCCAGCCGTCCACAGTAGCTTCCGCTTGAACGGCACGTGTCCCTGCGGTCGAGAGACGACGGGCATCCGTGTTAGTACCGGTTCGGCGGCCTCCTTCCAACTCATATTATGATTCGTCTGAACGCTCTTCGTTTACGTCTTCCGCTTCGGCTGCTTCGGCTGCTTCGGCGCGCTCCGAAAGCACTGCCTCGCCGCCGGCTTCTTCGATACCCTCGACCGCACCGGCGGTAAAGGCATCTGCGGTGACGGTCAACTCGTTACGAACTTGACCGCCGCCGAGCACTTTCACAACGTCGACGTCGTGTCCAGCGTCGACAACGTCACGCGCGTCGACAACGTAGCCGTCGCCGTCTTCCTCGGCTGTGCCGTCGGCAACATAGAGTGCAATATCCTCGTCGATCTTCTGGATTCGGATCTCCTCGATAGAGTCCGTGATCGAATCAGGCCGGCTAAAGCCGTGTTTGCCGAGCGGTTCGTAGTTGTGGAACTCGTGTTTGTCGCGGCCCGCACGACCGCGGCCACCACGATGACCGGCTCCGCGCCGGTTTTTGTGGGTGCCGCCGCCGTGGGTTCTCGAACCGCGCTGTCTGCGTTTTTTCGATCCCATTATCGCATCGCCTCCAAAAGGCTGTCAATGTCGTCGGTGTCGTGTCGACCCAGTTGGCCGCCTTCGACGACCGGGTGTTTAATGCCGTCGTGGCCACCGCGTGGTGGGTGGAGCCGAACAACGGGCGAGAGACCCTGCTCGCGCAGCGTCGTCTCTTCGTCGACGAGCGCCTCGGCAAGCGAAGCGACATCGTCGTACTCAGTGTTGTCGGCAACCCACTCGTCGTCGATGTCGGCGTCGCCCTCGTCGGCTTCGCCACGTCGCTCGATGAGCGTCGCCACAACGTCTGCGCTCGGTTCGCCGAAGGCAACGTAGTCGTTGACCTTCGTAATCATGCCGCGGTAGGTGTCGGTCTCAGGGACGAACGTGACGTGGTTGACGCTGTGTAGGTTCAGCATCTTTAGCGTGTCACGAACGTCCTGGGACATGTTGACCTCCCCGCGGAGTTGAACGAGAGCCTGCATTATTCGTTGGCCTCCTGCTGGACAGCCTGGGCGCGCTGGGGCGTCCGCGACTGTGCGGCATTTTCCAAGGCGTTGTAGGTTGCCTTGGCGAGGTTAACCGTCGTCCGGGTGTTGCCGTCGGATTTCGTCCAAGCATCCTGGACGCCGGCGAGTTCGAGGATGTTCCGGACGGTCTCGGCAGCAGCCAGACCCAACCCTTGTGGGGCGGGCATGATTTTGACTGTCACCGAGCCGGCTTTGCCTTCCGCCGTTCGGAGCAGCGAGTTGACCCCACCGGCGGAGTCCTCCCACGAGCCCGAGCCACGGTCGACTTTGATGACGTTGAGTTTGGCAACGTCGATGGCTTTCTGGATTGCGCCGCCGACCTGCTCGTCGCGGGCCTGGGCGTATCCAAGGTAGCCATCTCGGTTCCCCACAACACAGACACAGCGGAACTTGACTCGCCGACCCGAGTCGGTCATCCGCTGGACCATGTTGATATCAAGCACTTCGTCTTCCAGTCCGGGAAGGAGCTGGTCGACAATCTGGGGCTCTTTGAGTGGGAGACCCGAGGCGAGTGCCTGGTCCATCGTCGTGATGTCGCCGTTCTGTACCTTGCGGCCAAGCCGCGTACGCGGCTCCCAGCCGTTATTATTTCGTGAGCTCATTCGTCCTCCTGCAGTGTTGCGAGCACATCGTCGAAGTGCTCAGGTAGTTCAGTGGCGTCGAAATCTCCACTATAGAGTGGCTCGTCCAACTGCTCGGCATACTCGGCGATATGTTCGCCGCGGTTGCGCGACCAGTCGGCCAGCACACTGTCGTTGTGTGGGATTTCGAGGCCAGCGTCGATTGCTCCTTCTTGGACCGAAAACACCTTGTTACCAGGGGTTGCCGTGTTGAGCCCGATGTCGAGAACGGCCTCTTCAAGACCAGCCTCGACCGCACGGGCTCCGAGGAGGTAGCCGGTCAGGTACGCGCTTGGAAGGTTCCCGGTTGGAGCCTCCCAGCCGTACTCTGCCAGATCCTCACTCGAGGCGGCAACGTGGGTAACATCGCCATCAGGTCCGGGAGTGACCAGCTGCGCCCTGACGTGCTTGTTGCTCGTCCGGGCGACCAGACGAGGTTTGCCGGATTTCAGCAGGCGCAACCTCTGGTGGTAGTCTGTTCGGACCTCACGGCGGCGGCGCATCGGCACTCTGTATCGTGGTCCAGTTGCCATTATGCGTTCACCTCAATACCGTAGTTGTTTCGAGCGTACGCTTCGAGCCGGTCGACGCTGTCGAACTCGCCACCACTGGCTTTGTTGTACAGCTCGCGGTACTGCGTCCGGTCGATCGTTCCATCCTCGCGAAGCTCTTTGAGCCGCTTTCGCTGGGCGCGAATCCGAGAGACCCAACTGTCTTTGCGAGCCTCTCGGGCGCCGGCTTTCCCTTTGCGTTTGCCGTGGCCCTTTTTGTGGCCGTAGGAACGCTTTTTGCTGCGCTCGCGGGCGCGGCCACGGGAGTTGTTCTGGGTTCCCTTGGCTTTGATGATGCCTTCGTCGACCAGCTCGCGAATATCCTCGCGAGTGATCGCTTCGGCGATCTCTTCTTGTTCGGCGGGATCGAGCCAAACACGACGCTCGCCAACGCCCAAGACGTCAGCAGCAAGTCGTTTCTGGGCTGCGAGATCACTCATCGTCGTCGACCTCCACTTCGATGTACGTTGGGTTCAGCACGCGAATCTCCTCGTCTTCGCAGATCTCTTCGATCCGCTCTCGCTTGCGGCCGCCGACCTTGCTGGCGATTCGGACTGCTTGGGTGTCGCCGTCGACATCCTCAAGATCGTCGGTGTTGTGCACGCGAACCTCTTCGAAGCCGCTTGGGTGCAGCCCACGGGCCGCCTTTGGCGACCGGAAACCGGCTGCAACCTTGGGGCCGCGGCTCTTGAAGCCACGGCGCTGTTTCGAAAGGCCACCACGGGGTCGACGCCAGGATTCTGGCGTCCGCTTTTTCATGTGGTAGTCCTGTCGTTTGAACGCAGGTTTGCCCTCGCGTTTCTTCTGGGCGAGTGCGGCTTCGGTCTCGCTGTCCAACTCGGGCGTCTTCTCAGCGTGCCCGCGAGCGACGAGTTCGGTCTCGACGTCTTCGAGTTCGTCTTCCTCGTCGTCTTCTTCGTCGGCTGCGTCGTCTTCGACTTCAGCCTCAGTGTCTTCGGCGACCTCAAGGTCGCCAACACCGGCTTTAATACGCGCAGCGAGCGCGTTCCCGATGCCGTCGACATCGCTTAGTTCGCCCTGTGAGGCGGCTTTGACGTCCTCGATGGACTCATAGCCGGCCTCGCGGAGTGCGTCGGCTTTCGATGGGCCGACACCGCTGATATCTTCGAGTTCTTGTGGTTCGTCTGCCATCTCAGGCACCTCCGGCTTGTGGTTTCTCGACAATGTAGACGCCGTCTTGGAAAACGCGCGTATCCTTGTCGTTGACCCGGGTGAGCTGTTCGATATCGGCAGCAGTCTGGCCGACGGCCTCTTTGTCAGAGCCCGTCAGTGTGACCTCTTCGCCGTCGACCTGTACCTCTGTGTCCCCACGGATGGGGGTCCGTCGCTCGGCCTTTTCGCCGAGGAAGTTCTCGATGACGACCTCGTCGCCCTCGACTGCCACTTGCATCGGGAAGTGAGCGTAGTGGACCTCCATTTTGTACTCCCATCCCTCAGTGACGCCGTGGACCATGTTGCGAACGTGGCTTTCGAAGGTGCCGACGGTTGCGTAGGTTTTGGCGTTCTCGACGTCAGTTTCGATGACGACCGTCTCGTCGTCGACGCTGACATCGATGTCTGGGTACCACAGGCGGCGCGTGACGCTGCCGTCTGGGCCCTCGACGGTGAGATCGAGATGGTCTACCGTTGCGGACACGTCGTCTGGAAGTTCGATTTCAGTTCGTGTCATTGTTAGTAGACGTATGCGATCACTTGGCCACCGATACCCTGTTCGCGGGCTTCGTAGTGGCTCATGACGCCGTGGCTTGTCGTGACGATAAGCGACCCGTAATCACGGGCCGGCAGGAAGCGTTTTTCCCATTTCTCGTAGTCGTCTGCGCCCACTGAGTAGCGGGGTTTGACGATGCCACATTCGTTGATCGCGCCTTTCAGTTCAACCTCGAACGAACCGGCTTTGCCGTCGTCGACGAACTCGAAGCCGTCGATGTATCCTCGGTCGTAGAAGACCTCAAGGATCGAGCCGATAATGTTCGAGGCGGGCTGTACCGTAATGCCGAGATGGCCAACGCTTTCGGCATTATCAATGCCGGAGAGTGCGCTGGACAGTGGATCGTTGCCTGCCATGATTAGCTATACTTCTTGAATCCCATGTCTCGGGCGACCTCACGGAAGCACTGCCGACAGAGATTGATGTTGTACTTGCCAACAAGTCCCTGTTTGCGGCCGCAGCGTCGACATTCGAGCTGCTGGCCGGTCTCCGCGTTGTCTCCGGACGGTGTGTCTGTTTCGCTCATTCATCTACCTCCACGTCGAAGTTCGCCTCGACGTAGTTGGCTGCATCCTCGGGGGTCATCTGGTGGCCGCTCGGAATCGATCGGGTCTCTTGGTCTCGTTTCGAGACGCGGTAGCCCGGTCGCACAACTGTCACGGTCACATCCAACCCGTAGATACCGATCTGCGGGTCGTACTCCTGGCTTGGGAACTCGGTGTGTTCGGCGACGCCGAAGCTGAAGTTGCCGGTGTCGTCGAACTGCGAGACCGAAAGCGAGGTGAGCGGCAGTGCCGTCTTGAGGAACTCGTGGGCATCCTCGCCACGAAGTGTTGTTTTCGCGCCGATTGGATCACCCTCGCGGATGTTGAACTCGGCGATAGTTCGGTTGGCGAGCGTCTGGACGCTGTGTTGGCCCGTGATCTCTTCGAGGATCTCTTGGGCGTTCTGCAGTTCGCGTCCGCCTTCGCCAACAGCCATGTGGACGACGACCTTTTCGATGGCTGGTTCGCGCATTGCGTGGAACGCTGCCTCGCTCATTCGTCGTCACCTCCGTCGGTGAAGTTCTCGTCGATCACAACAACGTAGCTTTCGACCGTCTCGAAGCCGTCATCGTCGTTTTCGACAACAACCGTGTTCGAGCCACTACCGAGTGTGACCTGAATCTCCTCGACAGTCCCAATCTTGCCTGCGTGTTGGCCGTCGACGGCCGTCACGAGTGCGTCCTCTTCGTAGACGAAGTGCGCGACGATTTCTTTGTCCTCGTTGTCGACAACAAGCGAGTCGTTTGTTGCGTACTCGCTGCCATCTTCAACGCTGACGTTCGTGCCGTCGTGAAGCGTCAACTGGAAGTTCCCGCCGGGAACCTGTGTCTTGTTGACGATTTTCCCAAGGCGGCTACCCGCAGAGTCACCATCGATCGGTGTCAGTGCAAGGCGGCCACCCTCGTCGGGGAACACACGGTAGTACTCATCGCGTTCGGTGAACGCAACGATATCGAACATGCCGATCGGTCGACGCTCGTCGGTGATTGCATCACCGTTGACGAGAATCGAACCCTGATTCAGGGCATAGCGGGCTTCCTTTTTCGAGTCGACGTAGCCCAGGACGTCCCGAAGCAGGACGAGCAGGGGAACGCCGGCCTCGCCGTGGGGGCCTGCACCGGCTTTGACGGTGTAGGTTTCGGTCTTCCGTTCGACCGGCCACGAGTTCGGTACCGAGAGTCGTTTCTGGTGGTTGCTCATTCGTTATCCTCCTCGCTGTCGCCTTCGAGTCGGGCCTTGCGGCGGTCGTCGTCGAGATCCAGTTCCGTGACCTGCACGTTGCTCGCAACAAGCGGGCGTGGAACTTCCTCGCCGTCGGATTTCTCGACGGTCACGTCTTCGACGTGAATCTCTGCGTCTTTGAGGTCGACGCGAACGACTTCGCCCTCGGTGCCGGCGTGGTCGCCACGCTGGACGACGACGGTATCGCCCGTGTTGACACGGACGCTGCGTGTGTCGTACTCCTCGCGGAGTTCTGCCGACAACGGCGCTTTGACCTGCTCGTGTCGCTCGTGGAGCGACGCGTTGGCCGCGGCCTTTCGCTGTTTGTGTGGTTGTCGTGTCATGCTATACAATCATCGTAGCCGTGGATGCGATGCTCCCGAAGCGTTCGGCGACTTCGCGTGCAATCGGACCCTTGATGTCGGTTCCGCGAGGTTCGCCGTTCTCGTCGATGAGCACTGCGGCGTTGTCCTCGAATTTGACGCGAACGCCATCCGGTCTGCGGATCGGTTTGCGCTGTCGGACAATCACTGCCTCCAGCACTTGTCGACGCATTTCGGGGGTGCCTTTGGTGACCGAGACGGTCACTTTGTCGGCAAGCCCTGCTTTGGGGTGTCGGTTCTTCGTGCCGGAGTAGCCGGCCACGCTGATTACTCGCAGTTCGCGCGCGCCGGTGTTGTCGGCACACGTGATGAGCGAGCCCTTCTCTAATCCTTGGGTCACGTCAGCTTTGAGCGCCTCCATCAGGCATCGCCTCCAAGCTTTTCGACGACGACGTGGGATTTCGTCTTCGAGAGCGGTCGCGTTTCTGCGATTGTTACTTCGTCACCTTCGTCGAGTCCGGAAAGGACGCCGGGTACGTGCGCTGGAATACGGGACCGGCGTTTCATATACCGGTCGTATTTGGGCACGAACACGTCGTACTCCTGTTCGACGATGACGGTCTTTGCCATATCCGTCGAGACGACAGTCCCGCTGCGGGTCTGTCCTCTGACGGGAAGCTGTCCGTAAAACGGACACTTCTCGTAGTCGTAATCCTCCGGGTTTTCTGGTTCCGGAGGCATGGGAACGTCAATTCCTATCGCCATTTCGAATCTCCTGTGCGTTCAGTTCGTTCTGCAGGCCGTGAGAGTAGTCGGCTGCCATCCACCGTAACGTAGACTCCGCCCTCGCATCCACCCTGCTGGGCAGGGTTTTCGGAACATTCCGACGGCGAAGACTGACGAGGGCGGACCCTCGCAGTTTCCTCGCCGAGTTTGGACGAAGACCCCGAGTCCTTGCGACCTCCCTCGTGGGAGTCCCCAGCAGGGTGATCGCCTGCTGAGACCTCGGCGGCTTCATCTGTGTGCACGCCTGCACCTTG
>PWFE01000160.1 GCA_003554115.1 Haloferacaceae archaeon
AGGCGGTCCATAATATCGGCCGCAAGCGGGATCGAGTAGTACGAGTGGTTCTCGCGGTGAACGACGTGGCCGATGTCGTGGAGCGTTGCAGCCAACACGAGAATCACGGGTTCGTACGCCTCGCTCAACCCCTGTTGAAGCGCGCCGTTGAACTCGATCCCCGCGGCTTTCAGTAGCTCATACAGGTGCAGGGCGTGGTTTCGGACGATCTCGATGTGTTTTGGCCCGTGGTCGCTGTACTGCTTTCGCGTGACCGCATTGACGTTTTGGGCAGTCAGCAGCGCGTTGATCTCGGGATCGGACTGAATCACCTCCAGTAGTTCGTTCACCCGCGTGTCATCGAACGGATGGTCGGCCTCGGGATCGTATTCATACTCGTCGTGTGTCGACTCGCTCATCCGGCCTACTTATACAGCAATCGTGAAAAATACACGCCTTCAGTTGGCCGCTTCAACCGCCTGAATAACGGCCTCGTAGTCGGGTTGCTGGCCCGGGTTGTCCGCCCGCCAGACGTACTGAACGACGCCCTCGCTGTCGACAACAAACACTGCCCGCTGGGCCACACCCCACATAGCGATCCGCTCGAAGTCGTCGACCACATCGTAGGCCTCGATGATCGCGCCGTTGTTATCGCTGATCAGGCCGAATGTCAGGTTGTTTTCGGCCCGAAACCGTTCGAGTGCGTAGGCGGTGTCGGTGCTGATGCCAAACACGGTCGCGCCCACATCGTTGAACTGGTTCAGTTCATCCTGAAACGTACAGAACTCCTCGGTACAGGTGCTCGAAAACGCTGCTGGGAAAAACGCCAACAAGACTGGGCCATCACCGAGATGATCGACAAACGCGGTGGCTTCAGTCTCGTCGTCGACAAGTGGTGCGATGAACTCGGGGGCTTGATCGCCAACAGTTACCATACAGTACCCAGTTACTACGGCACATAAAACGTATCGTCACGCTGGTAGTCACCGACTACTAAAACGAAACCCACAGGGCCACCCGCCGAGTCGACTCGGCCATGCAGGAGATACACGAGGTCGTTGTCGTCCGATACGGCCACCGCCCCGGACGCGACGACCGGATGACGACCCACGTCGGTCTGACGGCCCGTGCGCTGGGGGCCGACCGGGTGGTTGTCCCCGACAACGCCGGCCAGTCGGTTGAGACGGTTCAGGATATCACGGATCGATTCGGCGGCCCCTTCGAGATCGAACAGTCGGGACGCCCCAACGCGCTGATCCGCAACTTCGAGGGGACAGTCGTCCATCTCACAATGTATGGCCTTCCAATCCAAGATGTCGAGGAAGATGTCAGATCGGACCTTGATTCGGGGCCGTTACTGATCGTTGTCGGTGGCGAGAAAGTCCCGTTTGAACTGTACGAACACGCCGACTACAACGTTGGTGTCACCAACCAGCCGCACTCCGAGGTGGCTGGGCTGGCCGTGTTTCTGGATCGGCTGTTCGAGGGCCGCGAGTTGGACCAAGAGTGGGTCGACGCCGAAAACCGGGTGATTCCGAAGGCGACCGGCAAACGGGTGGTTCCGGCAGCCGACGAAACCCCAACAGAAACCGACAACTGAGTCGACCACGCGGGGTATTCGGTGCTTTTAACCGAACACACCGCGGAAAAACGCATAATGGCTTTTGAGGATCTGCTGAACGACCCGGTTATCCAGAAGTACCTCCACGAGTTGGTTGGTCCCGAGGGGATGCCCGTCGCCGCCGCGCCGCCGGACGGCGAGGTCACCGACGAGGAACTCGCCGAACAGCTCGATTTAGAGCTGAACACAGTTCGACGCGCGCTGTTCATTTTGTACGAAAACGATCTGGCCTCCTACCGTCGGCTTCGCGATGAGGATTCGGGCTGGCTGACGTATCTGTGGACGTTCCACTACGAGAACATTCCTGAAAACCTTGAATCTGAGATGCATCGCCTGTTGGATGCTATCGAGGAACGCGAGGAGTACGAACGCCTCCATGAGTTCTATCTGTGCGAGGTGTGTTCGATCCGCTTCGAGTTCGGCGAGGCGATGGATTTCGGCTTCCAGTGTCCGGAGTGTGCCTCCCCGCTCGAATCGATGGACAACGACCGACTTGTCGAGGCGATGGAACACCGACTCGGCGAGCTTCGTGATGAACTCAACGTCGACATTCACGCCTAATGGTCGTTCTTGCAACCAAATGCTACGTCGAGGGCGATGCCCGCGAGCGCGCACTGAAAAGTCTGGGCTCGCTTTTGAACAATGATCTCGGCGATCTCAGCGTCGACAGCGAAATCGGCGTTCGACACGACGACTTTGTTAGTGTCACCCTAACCGGCGAGGACGCCACCGTTGCTCGCAACCTACTGGCCGAACAGTGGGGTGAGGTTACCGATCACTTCGAGGTAGGCGAAACCTACACCGGGACGCTCGAATCGTGGGATGACGAAGCGATCACGCTCGATGCTGGCGAAAACATCCGGATTCCGAGCGACCAACTGAATCTGGGTCCCGGCAGGCCCGCACAAATCCGCGAGCGGTTCGGTCTTATCCAGCATCTGCCCATGCGGTTCGTCTACGGCGAGCCGTCTCGGCTGGCCGACGACGAAGTCGACCGCCTCTACGAGTGGAGCCGCGGTCGCGGACGCGTCAACGTCAACAGCGCGACTCGCGGTGAGGTTCGGGCGACGGTCAACCGGGCGGGCCACGCCCAAGATATCGTCACTGTCGAGCGCCTCGGGCTGCTCGAACAGTCGATTATCTGTGGTGAGGGTACTGATCCACCGGGACTGCTGGCGGCTATTGGGCAGTACCTGCCGGCCGAGTTGCGGTGTGTGATCGGGGAGACGGATGACTGATATCCATCCAAACCAGCGGGTGGCCGTCCTCGCTGATTCACAGAACCTCTATCATACCGCCCAGAGCCTCTACTCGCGGAACATCGACTACTCAGAACTCCTCGCAGGGGCGGTCTCTGACCGCGAACTCACCCGTGCGATTGCGTACGTGATTCGGGCGGACTCTCCCGAAGAGGAGACGTTTTTCGAGGCACTCGTCGACATCGGGTTTGAGACGAAAATCAAGGAGATCAAAACGTTCGGCGACGGCACAAAGAAGGCCGACTGGGACGTCGGAATGAGTCTGGACGCCGTCACGCTCGCCAACCACGTCGACACCGTCGTGTTGTGTACCGGTGACGGCGACTTTTCGCGGCTGTGTTCGCATCTCCGGCATGAGGGCGTCAAAGTCGAGGTGATGGCGTTCGGTTCGTCGACGGCCGAAGAACTCATTGCAGCAACCGACGAGTTTACCGACCTCTCCGAGAACGAAGACAGATTCCTGCTGTAACCATGTCCAACTCAGACGCCATCGAGGCTGCAGCGATTCCGTTTGTACTCGGGTTTGCAGTCGGCCTCGCGCTTGGCCGGTCGGTGTTTGGCAACCTGTTTGTCGGGGTGCCTCTCGGATTCGTCCTGTTTGTCGCCCTCTACTGGTTGCGGACCCGTCTGGTAGCCTCCGTCTAACTCCCCGCAGCAAATCCGCTTGTTTTTGTGGATTGGCCGAAACCTCCCGGTATGAGCGATGAGTTGTCGGCGCAGGCCACCCACCAGCCGGGGGGCGAAGCGCCGGCCCGTGATCTCGACGACCTCCGAACAGTCGCCGACTACCAGTTCGGCGTAACTGCGGGCAGGACACTGTTTCCGCCCGGCGAGCCAATCGAGATTCGCCGCTCGACCGGCGGTCGACCCCGACAGCTGTATGCGGGCGACTCGCGGCTGGCCTCGTACGGCACCGACGGGCGATTCACGCTGGCACTCGAAGGTGGGCGTCGACTCCACGACGGACTTGCGCCACCGGCAAACCGCGTGACTGTCGGCGACGAATCCGAGCCGTTCGTTCGCGAGGGAAGTAACACGTTCGCCAAGTTCGTCAGTGCGGTCGACTCGCAGGTCCGTCCCGGAGACGAGGTGCTGGTTGTCCACGAGCGTGGCGAGCTGTTGGCCGTGGGACGAGCCGAACTCTCGGCCGACGGAATGACGGCGTTCAACAGCGGGATGGCCGTCAAAGTCCGTGCGGGCGTCGACGACTGAGCGAACGATGGACCCGAACCGGATGCTGACGCTGTTTACGGCCGTTCAACTGCTGTTAGGTGCTGGCGTTGTGTATACGGTTTTCACCGCTCAATGGCGGCTGCTGATGTGGGTCGCCATAGTGGGTGCGTTGTTTACGACGCTGTTTGGCTACTGGTACGTCGACGCTCGACGTTAGAACAGGCCGGCCAGCCCAATCGCCTCAAGCAGCGGAATGCCAACGAGCAGCGACCCAAGCAGATAGCCGCCGATTGCCCCACCGTTGAGCAGCGGGAGTCCTGCGTGGGCCCGACCCTTCATCACCATGCGCATGAGTACGAGCAGGCCGGCCATCGTTCCGACAAGCGCGAAAAGCGCAGGAAGGTTGAGTTCGATTACGGGTACGTCGAGTTGTGGGGCTGGCGAAAAGAAGGCCGCACTGGCGATCAACACGCCCGGGATCACGGCGTCGCCAAGCCCGATGAAAAACACGTCGCGGCTGCGGTCTGTTTCGTCTGCGGTGTCTGTTTCGTCTGGTTGGTCCGGTTGGTCGACGTCGTCTTCGGTGAGTTCGTCATCGTTCGTTGCGGTTTCATCGTCGTCATCGTCGCCGTCATCACTCTCATCGTCCAGAATCGAGTACGACAGCGTCAGCGGGATAATCAAAATCGCTGGAATGCGCAGATCCATCACGCCATCAGCGAGATCCAGCATATGTTCTGTTTTATAAACGCTGATTGCATCGTAGATCGCCAACACTGAAAGCAGCAGTATGGCTGGCAAGATTCCGAAGGTGATGCCGAACAGCCCTGCCGCGCCCGCACCCATCAGCACGCCTGCGGTGTTGATTACGTACCACTCGGGGTACACCCACAGTGCAATTGCGACCGCTGAACCGAACACAACCGCCAGCAGCATCGGGAGGACGGCTGAAAAGACGTACCACGACAGCAGGCCGCTGGTGGCGACGATGACAACCCGAACGATCCAGTCGAGGTCGTATTTAAACGCGGCCAGAAAGCCGACTGTCGCCAGCAAGATCGCGCCGAAGTACAGCAGGCTGTTCGTCGGATCTTCGGGGTTTTCGACGGCCTGGTAGCCCTGATCAAAAAACGTCTGGACCAACGCGAGCGCGCCCAACTGGATCAACAAGAAAAGAAAGACTGCACCGGCGACGCCGCGATACTCCCGGGGAATCATACACATGACTTGGCCCCGAGAGGTTTGGGCGTTGTGTTTCGGCCTACCTGGCGTAGAGTTTCGTTCCCACTAACTCGGTCAGAGATGTCCCGCTTGTGGGTGTGATTGCGACGTACGGCCCGTCGACCGGGCCAAAGACGTCGACGATCCGGCCGACTGTCGAGAGTGATTCATCGATCACCATCAGTCCGATATCGGGAACGTCGTCGCTGTCGACTTGGACGATGGCTAGCCCTTGGGCGGTTCGATCAACTGTGCCAATTCGTTGCATCAGTCTCTGAGGAGATCGACGTACGCGCCAATCGCCTGGACAAGGTCGTTTTTCGTATCCTCGGCTCCCTGGACGAGCACGCGACCGCGGGGTTCGAACTCCCGAGAGTAGGTTTTCTCGCGTTCGATCACCGCATCGTAGCCGACCTGTTGGACGGCGGTGGCGATCTCATCGACGGTTGGTTCGTCGACAGCCAATTCCTCTGGGACGCGTCGGCCCTCCGAGCGCGTCAGTGCGGCATCGAAGTAGGCGGGCCACAGCACGTTTTCGACCATACGAAACAGAGAGGAGCCCTGTGGTAATACCGTTACGACTGTCGACAGCCCCTACAGCCGTCTGCGGGCGACCAGCCCAGCACCAACAATCGCCACTACCGCAACCACAACGCCGAAGCCGGGTGCCGACACATCGGTTTCGTCGGCTGTCTCGGCGGTGTCGTCCGTCTCAGCGGCATCATCACTCGTGGCAAACTCGGGTGTTGCTGGATCGTCGTCGACGCTGGCTGCAGCCTCACTCCGGGTGACGTAATCAGACTCGTTGTATTGGTCGGGATGCAGCTGTGCGGTGAGGTTTCGCGTCGAGTAGACGATACTCCGTGGAGCAGCCTGATTGAGATAGCTGACCTCCAGCATCACCGACTGGTTGTTCTCGCCCGCGGCTGTCAGCGAGTAGGGCTCGTTGTCCATGATCTGGCCCGCAGTTTGGTCTGTGATCAACAGTACGTCGGGATCGAGTTCGAGAAGCACCTCGTTGCTGAGCACCTCGTAGCCGTCGAACTCCTCGCTGGCGACGTTTTCGGCACCGCCGGCGACGATAATTTCGTGAATGAACGTCTCACCGCCAACCGCAAACCCTCCCAAAAGCGGGTACAACAGCCGCGGGGACTCGACGTCAGCCGTCGACGCCGAAATCGCCTCGACGTTTTCGTACACCCACATGTTCGTCTCGTGGGCGGCCCGCTCGTTGCCCGTCAGTTGTCCGATCCGTAGCGTTTTGTCGGCGACATCATTGAAATCCGTCGCTGCCGGGAAGTGATACACCGTCAGCCCACTGTCGCGGAGCGTCTCGACGGTCTCGGTGCTGGTCGCATTCGGCGCGAGCACGAGATCCGGCTCGGTGCCAACGACGCGTTCGATGCTCACACCCTGTTCGGTCGACGAGACGTTTTCGCGGCTCTCTGCACCATCGAGATAGTGTGCAAACTGTGTAAGTCCGACAACCTGCTCTTGGGCATCGAGTTCCCACATCACTTGGGCGGCACTCGGGTTCGTCGTCGTCACACGCTCGGGTCGCTCCTCGAGTGTGACCTCGGTTCCGGTCGCATCAGTAAGCGTGAGCGGGAACGCGTCGTCGCTTTCGTCATTTTGTTCGACAGCCGACTCGGTCGACAACTCGGCTTCGGACGATGGGCCAGCCGAATCAGCCGCTGCAAGCGGGACGAACCCAACCGCAGCGACCACAACGAGCACCGACACAAACAGCACAGATACAGATCTCATTGTTGGTGGTCTGTGTGAAGTCAATAAGTATTTGCCTACTGCAAGTCGGCTTGCATACATGGATGTTCGGCAGCGTGCAGTTGGCTGGTCACTCTGGCTGACCGCCCTGCTGGCTGCTGTCATTGTCGGCAGTGCGGCAATCGGCCCCGTCTCGATTCATCCCACAACGGTGCTGAAGACCTTGCTCAACGCGGTTTCCCTCCCTGTCGGCATCGAGTTGAGCGCCTCGGCTGGGGCTGGCACGCTTCAGGTACCGTCGACTGCCGTCCGGTGGCACTCACCGTTTTCGTACGCTGTCGAGTCGACCCACGAGACGATCGTCATGCGGGTTCGGCTCCCAAGGATTCTGTTGGCCGCACTGGTCGGCTTCGCGCTGGCCGCCGCTGGGACTGTCATGCAGGGGTTTTTCAGAAATCCGATGGCTGATCCCTCGATTATCGGTGTCTCCTCGGGAGCAGCGGCGGGTGCGGTCGCCTTCTTAGTGATCCCCGTTGCGATTCCGTTCGGTCTTGGCCTCCAAGGGGCAGCCTTCGTCGGCGCGCTGGTTGCGGCGTTCACTGTGTACGCCATTGCCACCGAGGGTGGCCGAACTCCCGTGGCCACGCTGTTGTTGGCCGGCATTGCGATCCAAGCGTTTCTCGGCTCGGTGATCGCGTACCTCCAGTTAATCAGCGGTGAGGGGCTTCGTCAGGTCGTCCACTGGCTGATGGGTCATCTCGGCAACGCCAGTTGGAACGACGTGGCGGTGACACTGGTTTTAGTTCCGCTGTTGTTCGGCATGCTGCTGGCCTACAGCCGTGACCTCAACGTGTTGTTGGTCGGCGAGGAGGCCGCAGCAGGCCTGGGCGTCGAGGTCGAACGCACCAAACGAATCCTGCTGGCGAGTTCTGCGGTGATTACGGCCGCTGCGGTCGCCGTCTCGGGTGTGATTGGGTTCGTCGGGCTAATTGTTCCACATATGGTCCGGCTCGTCGTCGGCCCTGACCATCGGGTGTTGCTGCCGGCGGCCGCGCTGGCGGGCGCGTCGTTTCTCGTCGTGACCGACACCGTTGCGCGGGCAGGGGCGACTGAGATTCCAGTCGGGATCGTCACTGCCGCCCTAGGCGCGCCGTTCTTTTTGTACCTGCTCCGCAGCCGGGAGGTCCACGAGCTATGAGCGACGGCGTGCTCACTGTCGAAGGACTCTCAGTCAACCTAGGTGGCACCGAGATTCTTTCTGGCGTCTCGCTTGCCACCGAGCAGGGTGAGTTGGTCGGCCTCGTTGGTCCGAACGGGGCCGGCAAAACCACGCTCTTGCGGGCGATCCAGGGCGTCATCAAGCCGGCGCAAGGATCGGTCACCGTCGACGGCCAGGCTGTCGGCGGGTTGTCAGCCCGCGAGCGTGGTCGACTGATCGCCAGCGTGCCCCAAGAGACCGGTCTTTCGTTTTCGTTTACCGTCGAACAGGCCGTCGCCATGGGCCGAAACCCGCATATCGGACGCTTCGGGACGGCCGATGACACGGACCGCACGCACGTTCAACGCGCCATCGAGCAGACGAACCTTGCGGGGTTCGTCGACCGGCCAGTCACCGAGTTGAGCGGTGGCGAACGCCAGCGGGTGCTGTTGGCCCGTGCATTCGCTCAGAACACGCCGCTACTCTTACTTGATGAGCCTACGTCGAACCTGGATATCAATCACGCAATCGCCACGCTGGATCTGGTTCGCCGCGCGGTCGACGACTCGAAGGCCGCTGTTGCGGCGATTCACGACTTAAATTTAGCCGCCCGCTACTGTGATCGGCTCGTGTTGCTGGCCGACGGCAAGCTGCGTGCGGCCGGAACGCCTGAGTCCGTACTCACGAGTGAGCGACTCGAAGACGCCTTCGGGATCGAAACCGTCGTCTCGGCAGATGAGACGACTGGTTCGCCACACGTGACCGC
>PWFE01000106.1 GCA_003554115.1 Haloferacaceae archaeon
GTTCGCCGGGTTAGGCTGCCAGATACTGTTCTTCCCAATCCGAGCGGGCGTCGATCTCGCGCCGACCACGACGCGTCGTCGTATAGAAGTTGGTGCGGCGGTCCCGTTGGCCTTTCTCGACGAGTCCTTTGTCGACGAGTGTATCGAGGTTCGGATACAGTCGACCGTGGTGGATCTCTTTTTCGTAGTACTGTTCGAGTTCCTCTTTGATCGCAAGGCCGTGCGGTTCTTCGAGGCCGGCTATAACGTACAGCAGGTCACGTTGGAATCCTGTTAGGTCGTACATCGGTAATGTCCGTTTCCATTTTATTCTCTAAAACAAATAAATTTACCGACCTGACACGGCAGACAACACCACCCAGCGGCGATACCGTCACTGATTGCAGCGAAACCGTGTCGATTCGAGCGGTTTGTTGGATGCTCAAGAGAAATGAATCAGATTCGATAGTATGACAACCATTTATTATCTCTCCGAACCGTTCTACAGGTATGCCCGAAGAAGTCCTGTTCAAATCCGAGTCGACCCAGTCACGCGACGAGATCGCGAGCTACCTGCGAGCGGTCGCCGATAAACTGTCTGCCGGCGAGCCGGTGTCGTTGTCCGCAGGCGACCAGCACCAAACACTGGAGATTCCGGCCCGTCCAACGTTCGAAGTAAAAGCCGAACGCGAAACCGACTCCAGCGGAGCCAACGCCGAGCGGTCGCTGGAACTCGAAATCGAGTGGGATGAAAACGGCTCGGAGGCTGGCGAAAGCGGTTCGCTCAGCATTGAGTAAGCAGTCGCTCAGTACGTAGTTTTTCAAAAGGGGAACGTAGCGGCACAGAAACTGTGCGCCATCCGTTCCATTGTGGTCCCCGCTGACGCTTCGGCCCTCCAAGACGAAGCGTCGACTGTATCTGATTGGTAAGCAGGTATAAACGTATCTATACAGTTATCAAAATTGATCGTAATCAACACGACGAGCACCACGAATCCTTTTTTGGGCTGCCGGAGCAACGCACGCTATGAAAATACGGGGGACGCGTGAGTGTCAGTCCTGTGGGACTCAGTGGTCCTACTACGAAACTGGGAGCCCGAACTGTCCGAGTTGTGGATCACTCCGAAGTGTCGGGCTTGACGAGACCCGACGCGAACACACCGACAGTCCAGCCGAGTTACCGCTCGAACCGATCCGTCGTCGACTGGCCAACGACTCACTCAACGCAGTCGCAGCCGAGTTGAAAACACAGCTCCGGGCCTACATCCGCAAACGAGGGTTTATCAGTGGTGGCGAGCTCAAACCGCTCGACAGCCGGTATCTGGCTGCCTACGAGCTGTTACATGTGACTGATCTCGTTGACCGGCGTCGACAGCCGACCGACGCCGAACAGCTGTTCGTCTTTGAGCTGCTTGCGGCGATCGACACCGACGAATGGCCGCCCGCCGCCGAGCTACCGACCTCGCTCGAAGACGCCCGTGGGCTCGCCGTCGCCGAGGCGGTCGAGACCTACCGTCGGGAGCTCCGAACCTGGCTTGAAGACCACCCTGATCAGGCAGCACGGTCGACGCTTGGCCCACTCCGCGAGCAGACCAAACGCGCTGAGGCGCTCCAAGGTGGAATTCCCCCAAGTACCGCCACCGGGCTCGTGGCCGCAGCCCGCGGGATCGGTCAGTATCTCCGCACCGACGATGAATCGGCACTGGTTTCGGCCCAAGACCGACTCAACCGACTCTCGTAGCCCGAAGACACAATTACGTCGACTGTCACTGTTCGCTATATGCCCGATGCCTTCGACATTCATGACCACCGCCATGAGATGAAACAGCTCAAAGACACCGGCCAGACGGGGCTGTACGACAACCGGAAGGACGTGGTGTGTCCGGTCTGCGAGAACCCCTTCGACCGACTGTTTCTCACAAAAAAGCGTGGCACGACGTTTCCCGAAAACGACGGGGCGAGTTTCTGCCTGTTAAATCAAGAGGACGGCGTCTATCTGTTCAGACACTAACCGATTAGGGGAGTTCGATGTCGACGCCCGACTGCTCGCTTGCGGCCTTGACCGTATTGTACAGCAACATTGCGCGCGTCATCGGCCCCACCCCACCGGGGACAGGGGTGATCGCACCGGCAACCTCTTCGGCGCTTTCGTAGTCGACATCGCCGACCAGTCTGTATCCCTTGTCGGTGTCCGCCTCAACGCGGTTGACACCCACGTCGATGACGGTCGCCCCCTCCTGAATCATCGAGCCGTCGATGAACTCGGGGACACCCGCGGCGACGACGACAATGTCGGCGTCGCCCGTTTTGGCTGCTAGGTCGTCGGTCCGAGAGTGACAGACTGTCGTCGTGGCGTTGCCCTGCGGTGCCTTCTGGATCAAGAGGTTGGCGAGCGGTTTGCCGACGATATCCGAGCGGCCGACGACCACGGCCTCGGCACCTTCGGTTTCGATCTCGTAGTACTCAAGCAGTTTCTGGACACCATGGGGTGTACAGGGTTTGAATCGGGCATCACCAGCAACGAGTCGACCGACGTTTTCGGGATGAAAGCCGTCGACGTCCTTGGCGGGATCGATGGCGCGAATGACTTCGCGTTTGTCGACGTGGTCCGGGACGGGCAGTTGGACGAGAATGCCGTGGACTTCGGGGTCGTTGTTGAGCTCGTCGATGGTATCGAACAGTTCGTCGGCGGGCGCGTCAGGGTTGATCTCAACGTGGATCCCATTAATTCCGACCTCCTCGCAGTCGCGCTGTTTCATCGAAACGTAGGTTTCGCTGGCCGCATCGTCGCTCATCAGCACCGTGGCGAGACCAGGGGTGACGCCCTCGGCTGTGAGCGTCTCGACACAGCCAGTGATCTCGCTTCGTATATCCGCAGCAACCGCTTTCCCGTCGATAATCTCGGTCATTAGATTCAAAAGTGCCGGCAATCGGCAAAAGGATTCGGAAGCCGAGCGACGTTACTCGTACAGTGGGTGCTCGTCGCAGAGTTCGTCGACCCGCTCTGCGACCTCCGCAATCACATCTTCGTCGTCGTGGTTGTCGACCACCTTATAAATCAGATCGCCAACCTCAGCGATAGCTTCCTCGTCGAACCCACGAGTCGTCAGACCGGGCGTGCCGGCGCGGATCCCGCTGGGGTTGAACGGCGAGCGTGTCTCGCCGGGGACGGTGTTCGCGTTCAGGACGATTCCTGCCTCCGCGAGTGCGTCTTCGGCATCGCCGCCTGGGAGGTCGGGGTGGGACTCTCGAAGGTCGACCAACACGAGGTGGGTGTCAGTGCCGCCCGAAACGACCTCGAAGCCGTGATCCGCAAAGGTGTCGGCCAGCACTTCGGCGTTGTCGACGACTTGCTGGATATACTCCTCGAACGCCGGTTCGAGTGCTTCGCCGAATCCAACCGCTTTGCCGGCGACGTTGTGCATCAGTGGACCGCCCTGGCCGCCGGGGAAGACGGCGTTGTCGATGTCGTCGGCGTGTTCTTCGCTGGTCATCACAATGCCACCGCGACCGGCACGGATGGTTTTGTGCGTCGAGCCAGTGACGAAGTCAGCAACGCCAACCGGCGAAGCGTGGGCACCGCCCGCAACGAGACCGGTGATGTGGGCGATATCCGCGAGGTGGTAGGCTCCCACGTCGTCGGCAACCGCTTGGATCGTCTCCCATTCGACTTCTCGCGGATACGCGGAGTATCCCGAGACGATCATATCTGGTTCGAACTCCTCGGCCAGCTCCCGAAGGCCGTCGTAGTCGATGTAGCCCGTCTCTGGGTCGACTTCGTACTGCTCGACGTTGTAGAACTGCCCGACGAAGTTGGCAGGGTGGCCGTGGCTGAGGTGGCCGCCGTGGGTCAGATCAAGCGAGAGGATCTTGTCGCCCGGCTCAAGGGTGGCAAAGTAGACCGACTGGTTGGCCTGCGTTCCGGAGTGGGGCTGGACGTTGACGTGTTCGGCACCCCAGAGTTCTTTGGCCCGGTCAATCGCGAGCTGTTCGATATCGTCGGCGTACTCACAGCCGGCGTAGTAGCGTTTGCCGGGGTAGCCTTCGGCATACTTGTTGGTCAGCGCGCTGCCCTGGGCTTCCAGGACAGCTTTGCTGACGTGGTTTTCGCTGGCGATCATCGCCAACGTTCCTTCCTGTCGAGAATCTTCGCCTTCGAGGGCGTCTGCGACCGCCGGATCGACCGAACGAACCTGCTCGTAGTCCATGTATAGACCGGGGCTTCTCAGTCCAATAAGTGGTTCGTTACCCGCTGGGAGGCCCACAACACCCTTCGGTACGCATAAAACCGCGGCCGACGGATGCGGCGTATGGAGTACCACGAGGCGGCAGACTTCTGTTTCGATCTCCGCCGTTTCTCGGTTCGCCCCGGTACGGAGTCGGTCAGAGCCCTCCGTGAGCAGCTCGACGAACCCGGCACAGACGTGCCGTTCGTCCAAGTTGCCGGCTCGAACGGCAAAGGCAGCACGGCCAAGATGCTTGAGTCAATCCTCAGAGAAAGTGGGCTGTCGGTCGGCCTCTATACGTCGCCGCATCTCACCGCACTCGACGAACGTATTCAGGTCGACGGTCGGCCGATCACGGCGAGTGCGATCACCGAGTACATCGAACGCGTCAAACCTTGGCTGGTCGATCGTGCCGCAGCCGGTGAGCCACTCACGTTTTTCGAGGTGGTCACGATGATGGGCATCTGGTATTTCGACCGCGAAGACGTCGATGTGGCTGTCCTGGAGGTCGGCCTCGGCGGCGAGTTCGATGCCACGAGCGTCGTCGATCCAATTGCCAGCTGTGTCACCACGGTCACGCTCGAACACACCGAGGTTCTCGGCGACACAATCGAAGAAATCGCCCGGACGAAAGCCAAAGTCGCCCCCAGTGACCGCCCGCTGGTGACCGGCGCGACAGGTGTGGCACGCGAAACGCTTGCTGACGATGCCGGCGAGATTCTGACAGTCGATACAGCGACAGCCACCGGAGCCCCAACTGAGGCTGCCAGCGAACCCGACACAGTCGTCGACTGTACGGTGAGCTACGAGGGCAGAGTCAATCACACCGAAGCACGCGCAAGCCTCACGTTGGGCAAGCGCCTCACAGACTCCGAGCCGTGGGGCGACTTCGGCGTGACAACGCTCGATGTTCGATTTCCCCTGCTCGGCGCACATCAGGCCCGAAACGCCGGGATTGCGACCCTGCTGGCCGGCCAGGTTGTCGATGCACTCGCTACTGACAAAAAAATTGCCTTCTCGCCGTCGACAATTGGCCGCGGGCTCCGTAACGCCCACTGGCCGGGGCGTTTCGAGGTAATGGGTAAAGAACCACTTACCGTCCTGGATGGCGCGCACAACCCGGCCGCAACCCAGAGTCTGGCCGAGACGCTTTCGACATTCGAGTACGACGACCTGCATCTCGTTTTCGGTGTGATGGGCGACAAGGAGTACGTCGAGATGATCGAGACGCTGCCAACGCCCACGTCGGTGATCACCTGTCGGCCCAACCTCGAACGCGCCGAAGATCCGGAAGTGCTCGCTCGTGTGTTCGAAAACAAGGACATTGGGAACGTGACCGTTGGCGGCTCGGTTGCCGACGCGCTCAATAAAGCCCGCGAGCAGGTCGACGACGATGACTGCTTGCTGGTCTGTGGCTCGCTGTTTGCGGTCGGCGAGGCCCGCTCGGCGATGGTCCGACGAGCAGTTCCAAAACGCGTCGAGACCACAGCCCAGGCCCACTCGGTGTTGTCAACAGCGCATGTCGAATCGGAAAAACAGGCTCTCCACGCCGAGCGAGCCGTCCACCGAACCGTTCGGCTCAACCTAGAGGGTAGACAGGCCACCGTCGTCGAGCGTGAACTCCGCTCGCTCGGCGGCGACTGTGCCGTCTCCGGCCTCACGGCGGCGGGCGAACTCCACGACATCGTCTGTTCGGGAACACTCGCCCAGTTCCGCCAGCTAACAGATACCCTCGCAGAGGAGCCGTTCGGCCTCTCGGGTGTCGCCGACGAACTCCGTCGACGGGTCGGCATCCAAACAGACCGCACCACCGACGGCAACCAGTATCCGTGGGACGACCGCACCGCCGTGATGGGGATACTCAACGTCACACCGGACAGTTTCCACGACGGCGGCGAATTTTTCGACCGTGAGGCTGCCATCGAAGGAGCCACACAACTGGTCGAAGCGGGCGCGGATATCATCGACATCGGCGGCGAGAGCACCCGTCCTGGAGCCAACCCGGTGAGCGTCGACGACGAGATCAACCGCGTCGTCCCCGTCATCGAGGCCATCGCCGATCTCGATGTCTGGATCTCAGTCGACACCCGCAAAGCGGCGGTCGCTGAGGCTGCACTC
Source organism: Haloferacaceae archaeon (assembly GCA_003554115.1). The sequence goes on from PWFE01000106.1 coordinate 6,324, forward strand.
GATGCCGGCGCGGATATCCTCAACGATGTGGCCGGCCTCGAAGACCCTGAAATGCGGTTTCTCGCTGCCGACCGCGAAGTACCCGTGATCGTCATGCACTCGATTGACACTCCAGTGGTCCCTGACAAGCAAATCGACTACGAGGATGTCGTCGAAGACGTGATTCGCACACTCAACGAGCGTGTGGTTCTGGCTGAGAAGGCAGGTATCCCACGGGAGCGAATTATCGTCGACCCAGGTCTCGGCTTCGGCAAAACCGCCACCGAGAGCTTCGAGTTGCTTGGCCGACTTGATGAGTTCGACGCGCTGGGCTGTCCAGTGCTTGTCGGCCACTCACACAAATCCATGTTTGACCACGTCGACCGCACACCCGACGACAGACGCGAAGCAACTGTCGCAGCAACCGCGCTCGCGGCCGACCGCGGAGCCAATATCGTCCGCGTCCATGATGTGGCCGAAAACCGTGCCGCCGTCGACGTCCAGAGCGCGGTCGACGCCGCCCGACAGGAGTGAGTAATGACTGATTACTATGAAGTAGTCACTGCCTACCCCGAGGGGTCAAGCACCGTCAGCCGGTATGCCAAGACCGCCGCAGAGTACGGCTACGACGGCATTGTCGTCCGCACCCGAGAGGCCGACTACGATCAAGAAGCGATCGCCAAAACGTACGATATCGATGTTGTCACCGGAATCGAGATTGCGGCCACCAACCCAGACAGCATTTCTGGATCGATTGGGAACTTTCGGGCCGACTGTACGCTCCTGTTGGTCCAGGGCGGAACCAACGCGAGCAATCGATACGCCGTCGAACAGGACCGAGTCGACGTACTCACCCGACCGATGGCTGGCGACGGCGATTTTAATCACGTGCTGGCACGGGCAGCCACCACCCATGGCGTTCGTATCGAGTTCGATTTCGGCCCTGTTCTCCGGGAGACGGGCGGCAAGCGCGTCCAGGCGCTTCGTGACCTCCGCAAACTCCGCGAGCTTGTTGAGTACTACGGGACTCCATACGTCGTCAGCGCGAGTCCGACCAGTCACTTGCATCTCCGCGCACCCAGAGAGCTGGTCGCTGTTGGCGAGCAAATCGGCTTTTCTGCCGACCAGATCGAACGGGGCCTCGCCGAGTGGGGTCGACTCGCCGAGCGCAACCGACAGCGTGCCGACGACTCGTTTGTCGAACCCGGCGTGCGGCGAGGGCGATACGACGAACAGAGCCCGGAATCAAAACGCGAGGACACAAAATGAAACATCTTCCCAAACACATCCGGCCGCGCTGGCGGTATCTCGCGGTCGGCATCGAATCAACGCCCGACGCCGAGATCGACCGTGGAGCTTTCCAGCGGGAGTTGTGGTATGCCGCAGGGAATCTGTTAGGCGATCCAGGAAGTGCCGACACCGATCTCACGGTCTATAGTTTCGCATTCGAAGCGGGCGCGGGCGAGGCAATCATCCGCGTTCGGCGGGGCGAGACCGACCGCGCTCGCGCCGCAGTGGCCTGCGTTAGCGCGGTCGACGGCGAGCCGGTCGGCGTTGTCGTTCGGGGGATTTCCGGGACAGTGCGTGCCTGTGAGGAAAGGTATTTAGGAGACCGGACCGGAGATTTCGAGCAGAGACACGTGGTATTCACCGAGGCCACTCGTCAAGCAGTTTCGCGAGACGACGCGGTCGAAGTCTCGCTGCCGAGTGGGTTCGTGAGTGCGACGGAACTCGATTTCGAGTGAGACATATATGCAGGGACAAGCCCAACAGCAGGCGTACGACCGCGGCATCACCATCTTCTCGCCGGACGGTCGACTCTACCAGGTCGAATACGCCCGCGAAGCAGTCAAACGCGGATCAGCCTCCATCGGCGTCCGGACCACGGAGGGAGTCGTACTGCTCGCAGACAAACGCAGCCATTCGCCGCTTATGGAGCCCGAGAGTATCGAAAAGCTCCATAAGGCCGACGACCACGTCGGTATCGCCTCGGCGGGCCACGTCGCCGACGCCCGCCAACTGATCGATTTTGCCCGTCGACAAGCCCAGGTCAACCGCTTGCGGTACGGCGAAGCGATGGGTGTCGAGACGCTGACAAAAACGGTCACCGACTACATCCAGCAGTACACCCAGATCGGCGGCGCACGACCGTTCGGTGTCGCACTCGTCGTTGGCGGCATCGAAAACGGCGAGCCGCGACTGTTCGAGACCGACCCCTCGGGGACGCCCTACGAGTGGAAAGCCCTCGCCATCGGCGAAAACCGCAAGGAGATCCGTACGTATCTCGAAGAGCGATACACAGAAGAGCTCACCCTCGATGAGGGGATCGAACTCGCCTTGAGCGCGCTCTCCGAGGCAACCGACGAACTGCTTGAACCCGACGGACTCGGATTGGCAACGATTACGGTCGAAGACGAAGCCTACCAGCAGTACTCGGTCGACGAACTCGAAGCCGTTCTTCACGAGTACGAGCTACTGGCGAGCGACGAAAGCGACGAAGACGACGAGTAGTCGA
>PWFE01000134.1 GCA_003554115.1 Haloferacaceae archaeon
GAATCGAGTTCGTCGACGCCCGACGACAGCGTCGAAAGCTCGCCCTCGCGGTAGTGCGCAGACGGATTGAGTGTGGGCCACAGCTGCATGCCGGTGTCGTCGATGGTGACCGTATGCGGCCCGCGGCGGGAGTCCGAACCACGAAATTTGGGAACGGTTAGTGTTCGCCGTTCTGCAGTCGACTCCAAAGATAATACGGAATCAACCAGAAACTGCAGGTCGTCGTCAGTCACCGACGCTGCGGCCTGCGAGGTCAACACCACGGTCGCGCCCTTCGATTTCAGGAAGTCGATCAGACTCAGCACCTGCGTGCGGAACTGGCGTTCGTCGGGTGCGAGATACCGAAGTTCGGTGACCGGATCAATCAACACCCGTGTCGGCTCGACTGTGTCGACTGTCTGGCGGATCTTTTCGACCATCGGGGTGGTCTCGACTTCGCCCGATTCGAACAGGTCGTACGACTGGTCGCCTTGGAACTCCGCACCGGACGGCGAGAGATCAAGAAACTCGATGTGGTTAGTCTCAAGCCCGAATTGGGCGGCGGTCCGTTCAAGATACGCCGTGGGCTCGCCGAGATTGATGTAGACGGCCGGCTCGTTGCTCGCTGTTAAAAAATGGAGACCAAAAATGGTTTTGCCCGCGCCGGGCGTTCCGCGGACGAGCGTTGCTGATTCGGGGAGCAGCCCCCCGTTTAAGACGGTCTCAGCGTTTGGCACGCCGGTCTGTATTCGCTGCTGACCTGTCACATCGCTCATAGTGGCTCATTCGCACGTCTTACATAATACATTTGCCCAGTTTCGGCCCCGTTCGGTCGCTCGAAACAGCCCTCACTCGCCGACTTAGTCGACGAGTTCGGAGACGGTTGATTCGATCGCTTCGACCTGCTGGACCTGCTGTTCGTTCGCCGCAGCGACGCTCTGGATTTCTGCGGCAACCGATTCGGATTCTTCGACCAGCTCGTTGATCATCGAAGCAACCTCCTCGGTCGAGGCGGCCTGATCGTCCGTAGCATCCGAGACCTCTCGAATCCCATCAGAGGCCTCTTTGACCGCGGTTTCGATCGCTTCAAGCGTCGTCATCGCGGCTTCGACCTGTTCGACACCGGCGTCGACCTCCCGGGTCGTCTCCGCGAGACTCTGGACGGTCTCGTCGGCGTCGTCTTTGATCGCGCCGATTAGTCGCTCGATTTCGTTGGCGTGCTCTTGGGACTCGCCGGCCAGCGATTTGACCTCGTCGGCGACGACGGCGAAACCACTGCCGGCTTCGCCGGCGCGTGCGGCCTCAATGGAGGCGTTGAGCGCGAGAATGTTCGTCTGGTCGGCAATCGAGTTGATCACCTCGACGATCTCGTCGATTTTCCGGAGGCGGCTCTGCAGATCGTCGACGTCTTCGGTTACCTCTTGAGTCGACTGATCGATACGGTCCATCACGTCGATCGCATCACCTGCGGCCTCGCCGCCCTCGACGGCGAGCTCTTCGGCTTTGCCGCTCATCATTGCGACCTCTTCAGCTGTCGAGGCGATCTCTTCGACGGTCGCCGACATGTCTTCGGTTTCGTCTGCGACCTCAGTCATCGATTCCGACGAGCGATGAGCATGGTCGGCGATCTCTTCGGCACTCTGGGAGACGCTATCTGCGGTCTTTCTGGCCTCTTCGACGCCGGATTCGACCTCAACAGCGACTGCTTGCTGGCGTTCGAGTTCGGCCTCGATCTGTGCCTGTTTTTCCCACTGGTTGCAGTAGTTCGTTATGAACGACATGAGCGTATCAACCAGATCGTGTTCTTCGTTGAGCCATGGGCCATCGTCTTCGGCGGGTCGCTGTTCGGTGTAGACGATCTCCATGACGATTTCGGTACCGCTGTCGGTTCGTGTTGTGTGTCGTAGTGGCTGTACGGTCGACTCGTAGCCCCGAGAGGTGGCTTGGGCGTCGCCGGCGACGAGTCTGGCTTCCGTTACATCCGGGTACTGGAACCACTGCGGCAGCTCTGTGGCGTACGTCTTGATGAGCTCGTCGACCGGTTTTTCGAGTTCGCCGAACAGTTCGTTCGCACGTGTGATCGCATCCAACTCCTTGGTTCGCTCTTGGAGTGCGACCTGCGCTTCTGTGGCCGACAGCTGTCGGTACTCTTCGGCAAGCTCGAACTGTTCGGATGGTAGTGCGCTGTCGGTCGATGGCGTCTTGGCCGGGGGTTGCTGGCCATCGGCCAGTGGTGGCTGTTTCGATGCCGAAAGGTCGCTCCATTCAACCGTCTGACTCTCCGAATCGGCTGACTGCGGTGTCTTCTCGATAGACTTCACTGAGTTATCGTTCGATTCCGCACCGTCCGTTTTGCCGCTCGCACCGATGAGCAGCCGGCTGAATAGTCCCTCCATGGTTGTCTGTCAATCTCACACTATATAGCTATGACTAGCCGATTATCTGTTTTAATATTAAACAACTAAAATTTTGTATTAGGCTAACTTATATGTGTATATATTACTGCTGTCCCAACGAGTTGTCTGTCGACCTGCGGGCTACTCAGTGGCAATCTCCGGGGAGACCCAGACAACAAAGCCCTCGTCGGCTTTGACGATCCCGATGACGTGCTCGTCGCCGGCTGTCGCCGTTTTGTCGACCATCTCGGGCGTTACGTTCCGGACCTGATAGACCTCGTCGACGATCCAGCCGAGCGTCGAATCGCTGTCAGCATGGGTAGAATCGAGCACGACGATCCGGTCTTTGGCACCGTCCTCGCCGTTGTTGAACACCGTATTCGGGTTGATAATCGTCGTTGTCCGACCACGCAGATCCATGACACCCTCGACGTGCGGCTCCGAGTTCGGAATCGGCGTCAACTCGCCGGCGTCGACGATCTCGTTGATCGCATCGATCTCCACACAGTAGGTGCCGTCGCCGAGTTTGAACTCCAGAACTTGGACCGGCTCATCGAGCGTCTCACCGGAAGCTGCGATCTCTGGATTGTTTGTGGTACTCTCGGACATATTCTGGTATCGTTCGAACATCTACATAACTGTATCTGCGAGTGTCTCAGTTCTGAGTCTCCGCTGTTGAGAAAGACGCAGGGTCATTTTATACTCATCAAACGAACAGTCGACGGTGCTGATTGTTGCGGCTTGTTTCTACTGTGGAGTCGTTACTTGCTCGCTGTCGACAATCCCACCGGTCCACGTCCCGCGCCGGAACCACGCGACAGCGATGATAAACGACAGCAGCGCGCCCACTGCGTAGGCCCACCAGAGTCCCGAAACACCCCACTCAAGTGCGGCAATCGTCACGCCGGTCCCCGGAATCGTGTAGGCCCATCCAAAGGCGAAGACGAGTGCGACCGGAATCCGAAAGATCCACCGCGAGAGGAACGACAGCACCATCGCGACTTTCGTTACGCCCGCCCCCCGGAACCCGCCCTGGATCACCATCACGCCGCCGAAGAAGGCCCAAAAGGGTGCGACGATCCGCAGGAAGACAACACCCTCGGCGATCACCTCGGGGTCGTCGATGAAAATTCCGATAGCGGCGGCCGGAAACGCGACAACGACCCCGGCGGCTGCAAACAGAATCGCCATCGTCGCCGCCGTGGCTTTCCAGACGACTTCGCTGGCCCGCGCCGGCGTCGACGCGCCTAGATTCTGCCCGACGCCCGTGGCGGTGGCCTGGCCGATGGCTCCCGAGACGGTCCACGAGACGGACATTAGCCGGACGCCGATACCGTAGGCCGCGATGGCGGCGACGCTGAACTGCGCAACGAGGCCAGCCATCACAACCGCCGCAAAGCTTCGGGCCCAGCCGTCGATAGTCGCGGGATAGCCGATGTCGACGAGCTGGCGTTGAATTTTCCAGTCGGGCCACAGCTCGCCGAGGTTGAGCTCGACGCCGTAGCCGCCCCGAAGCAGTATATAAATCCCTGCAGCCACAGCCACCCCGCGAGCAATAAACGTCGCCACTGCTGCCCCCTGGGTGCCGAGTTCGGGGAACGGCCCCCAGCCGAGAATGAAGAAGGGATCAAGCACGACATTCAACCCGGCCGAAAACACCATCAGCCACATCGCGGTTTTGGTGTCGCCAGCTCCCTGGAGGGCGGCCCGAAACGCGAAAAACAGGAAGATGAGTGGGAGACTCAGAAAGATGATCTCGATGTAGGCGAGTGCCTCGACGAACACTTGGTCTTCGGCCCCAATCGCACCGAGCAGCGGCTCACGAAACGCCAGCCCAATCGCCGCCAGAACCGTTCCAACGACGGTCGTCAACAGCGCGGTCTGAGCAACGACCCGGTTTGCCTGCTCGGGGTTGTCTGCGCCGATATGCTGAGACACCAGCGCGATGGTTGCGGCGGTGATCCCCATCGCCGTCGAGATGAACATCCACGACAGCGGAAACATGAGCGACACCGCGGCGACCGCATCCCCGCTGACCCGGCCGACCCAGAACATATCCGCGAGGTTGTAGAACGTTTGCAATAAGTTACCTAACACCAAAGGCCACGCCAGCGTCAGCAGTTTGGGCGTGATCGCGCCAGTCGTCATGTCGACCGGCGAGCTGCGGGCGCTCACAGCTCAGGCCGACTGGATCGCCTCAACGGTCAGCAGGCGGTCGGCTGGATCGAGTGCCGAATCGAGTGCCGCTCGTCCCACTCGGTCGACCGACAGCGGACGGCTTTCGCCCAGTTGTCCGGCCACCAGTTCGATCTCATCGACCACACTACACAGCCAGTTGAGCGGCCGCGGGAAATGCGGCTGGTCGGGGCCGTAGACGGGGCCAGGCCGGAGCACGACCGTCTCAAGGTTGAGATCCTCGATTGCGCGCTCTGCCCGTCGTTTCGACCGAAGATACGCCCGCCGGGCGGTCGGATAGTTGGCGGCCGACGACAGAAACACGAAGCTGTCGACGCCTGCGCGTTCAGCCTCTAAGGCCGTGAGAATCGCCGAATCGCCGTTGACTCGCTCGAAGGTCACACCCTCCTGTGGGTTCTCGTGAGCGATGCCGACGCTGTGGACGACGGCGTCGACCCCGCGCAAGCGGTCCCGCCAGGCGTGGGGTGCGAACAGGTCCGCGCTGGTCCACTCAACGCTGTCTGCCCACCGGTCGGTTACGTCCAGATCGTCGGGGCGGCCACCACGGGAGACGCTGCGGACTGCGTGGCCCTCGTCGACCGCCTGTCGACAGATCGCTCGTCCAATGAATCCACTACCGCCGACAACGAGAAGCCGTGTCATAACTCCCATAGGGTCGGTGGGTACCTGGGAGTTGTGGTTGAGTAGGGTGTGGCTACCACCGCGCGCTGGCAGTATAGCAGTTGACTACTGCACCCGACTACTCATAAGAGAGCCTGAATCGTCGACAGCGCGAACACCGAACCGAGCGTAATAAGCACCGTCCAGGCGGCGATACTGGCAGTCATCCACAGCGCGGTCGACCGCCGAGTTGAGCCGAGACCGAGCGCAAAGACGGCCGCCAGATGGACGCCTGTGCTCACGGGTGAGGCAGCCGCGAGGCCGGGTAGACCGTATTTGTTCCAGAGCTGTTTGGCGCGCTTCCGGCGCTTGGATGGCTCGCTGTCGTCGCGTCGACGCTTTAGATAGGCCGCAACGCGTTCGTGGGCTGCAATAATGCCATAGATCGGCAGAAGATTGCCCAGAAAGGCAGCGATAGCGACCGCGACGGGCTGGAAGCCGAGTCCGACACCGATCGGTATCACGACTAGAATTTCGAGCAGCGGTATCGCTGCCAACAGAAAGATCAGTCCATAGCCACCGAGGCCGTCGGCGTCGGCCAACAGCTCACGAGCCCAGACCTCCGGACTCTGGGCAAGTGAGCTCTGGCCAAGGATCTCAACACTGGCGAGCGCGAGGCTCATAGCTGTACGCAGAGACGAGGCCCTTTAGGTACTGTCGAATTGGGTCTCAGTCGACTTTTCACCTCTCATCTGTCTTCGCCCAACAAGATCGTCAGTTCGACAGCATCTCAGCGGGTGTCTGCTGTTGTTGCCAGTCAGTGATCTCGACATCGTCGCGGTGGTATGGCTCGTACACGTCGTAGTGTTGGAACCACGTCGCGCGGTCGAACCATCCTGGACCCTGGATTCGAACCGACGGCGGCGGTGCGATACCCATTGTCAGATAACAGTCCCGGATTTGGCATCTGAGGTGAGCGACAACGTGATCTTGGAACGCTGTGAGTGAATCTGGCTCATACGGTGGGAGTTCGATGCGCGCATCGGGGTTTCGATCAATCTCTGGTGCGTCGGTTTCGATTGTTTCTGTCTGATTCGAGGCTGGCGACCACATGATGTGGACGCCCGAGACTGCTTCGATGAACTGCTCGGCTACCGCTGGTTCATCTGTTGGCTCACCATCGGGAGTCTCGGCTTGAAGTGTCTCTAAGCGGTCGTACAGCCCTGTCGAATCAGTTGCGGCCTTGAGGGTTTCCTGTAGGGTATCGAACAGGCCTTGTGTGGGATCTGGTGTGGCGTCCTGGAGATCTTCGTGAGCAACGTCGAGATACACGTCCTTACGGTAGTACGTTGGCTGGTTCTCGGCCGCATCTGGAACCGCAACAACGGGGTCGGCACGGCCGGCGTGGTGCTGCATCTGCTGGTAGAGATCACCAAAGTATGTCTCGAATGTCTCTTCGGAGAGGCTGTCGATGAACGCCGCCACAGCACTAATCCGGTCTGGGTTTGGTAATGGTGGCAACGTGTCGTAGCTGCGCTGGCGGTAGACGTAGTATTTGGCGAACCGCTGGGCCTGGGCGACGTGTTCGTTTTCTTCTAGTGTGCGGTCGCTGGGGTCGTCTGGATAGCCATCTTGATTATGTGCATAGATTTCACCGCTCTTTTTATGCATCTCAATTTGGTGCTTTGTCCCGTTATTATCAGTAACTTTTGCCCCAATATCTTCCTCGTCTTCCCCGATAATTGTGCATTTCATATGTGATTCAGAATTTGGTTCCATCGCCTGAAGTGTCAAGTTTCAGTTCGGTTTGCTGATTAATACGGTCCATCACTTCACCGGCGACGGTGTCGACGAGTTCCGGCGGGAAATCGTCTTGTGTGCTTTGTTTAGCAACCTCAAGTGCGGCGATAAGTTCGTTGGGAACAAGTCGTTTTACCGTCTCTGTGCCAGCAGCCGTAAGCATCTGCTTGGCCACCTCGGTCGACTCGTTGTGCGCTGCAACGTCGACCTCCGCTTGGGCGGCGTATCGTTGGACGTGGACCTCTGTATCGGCCATCCGTTGAATTCCCAACGCACTGCCCTTCATCGCCTGCTGGGCGGTCTCCTCTGCTTCGCGTTCGAGCGCAGGATCGGGGTCGACCTCAAGTTCCACATCCTCCTGCGGAAGCATCGACACCGCACCCTGGGTCTGCTGGCAAACGTGCGCCAACTCGTGAGCCAACACGTGCTGGCCCTCTGGGCTTGACGGATCGTACTCGCCGGAGTTGAACGCAATATGATTCCCGACGGTGAACGCCCGCGCGTTGATCGACTCGCAGGCTGCAGCCGCCGTCGACCCCGTATGAATCCGCACATCTCCGAACGAATCGCCCATCCGATTTTCCATCGCACGTTGGATCGACCCATCCAGAGAGCGACCACGCGAGGAAATTACGTCTCGAACTGGATCGGGAACGCCGGTCTCGCCAGCTGGCGACGTGTCGGTCGCGGCCTTCTCGCTCCGGAACACTGAGTTCCGGTTCTGCCGTTCGATATTCGTCGGTACCTCCGGCGAACGCTCGGCCTGCCGCTGGCGGAACGCCTCCATACTCTTGGGGCTGCCCATGAACTCGGCGGGCATCCCCTCGGCGATCCAGTCGTGCGTCTCGAGTCTGTACGTTCGTTCGTGATCTTCGAGCCGCTGGAGCGTCGACTCGTTCGGAACCGGGATTCCGAAATGCTCCTCGGCACGCTCGATAGAGGGCCATATCTGGCCCATCATCGACGGATCTGGCGCCGACCGGGTCGCCGACTGCGTGTCCGGCGAGCGGTTGGTCGTCGACCGAGCAGCCTGCTCGCTGCGGTCGGCCGACCGCGTTTTGTTCTCAAAAGACATTACTGGCTCTGTCGAGCATTCCCCGCGGCTTGGTATAAATACTCTCGGCCGAAAATGGATGTTCGACTCAGCAGCAGATTCGAACTGTTATGTTCAGTCGACGCGGTCGACCGACGCGCTGTCGAGAGCCTCGGCATCTTCGTCGTCACTCGCCCCACAGAGCACAGTACAGCGGCAGTCCTTTTTGAGCGTCGAGTAGACGACTGCACCCAGAATCACGAACCCCTCGATACGCGCCGCGCTGACGACCCACGGCTTTGCGACGGGAGCCTCGTCCTCGTAGTCGTAGCTGTATTTCGTGAGTATGCGAACGAACCGCTCTGGATAGAGCAGCTCGACGAGTCCGAGGATACCGAGCAGTAGTTTGAGCATACCAAATAGTAGTCGGTCACTACTACAAATCCCCGTCGACTGTGTGGGTTGCAACCAATTCTCATAGCAAACAACCAGCGCGCGAAAGGTTTAGGCCACAAAGCGGCATAGCTCCGGCCAATGAGTCGTGGGCCCGCACTGATTATCACCGAAAAGGACAACGCCGCCCGGCGGATCGCCGAAATCCTCAGCGGCGGCACTGCCGACTCAACCCGCGAGCGCGGCGTCAACGTCTACAAATGGGGTGGCAAACGCTGTATCGGCCTCTC
>PWFE01000039.1 GCA_003554115.1 Haloferacaceae archaeon
CCGAAAAGGACAACGCCGCCCGGCGGATCGCCGAAATCCTCAGCGGCGGCACTGCCGACTCAACCCGCGAGCGCGGCGTCAACGTCTACAAATGGGGTGGCAAACGCTGTATCGGCCTCTCAGGGCACGTTGTGGGCGTTGATTTCCCCAGCGAGTACAACGACTGGCGAGATGTCGAACCCGTCGAGCTAATCGATGCGCCTATCGAGAAATATCCAACCCAGGAGAATATCGTTGCAGCAGTCAGATCGCTGGCACGGCACGCCTCGCAGGTCACGATTGCGACCGACTACGACCGCGAAGGCGAGCTCATTGGGAAAGAAGCCTACGAGCTGGTTCGAGAGGTCAACGAGGACGTCGACATTGATCGGGTCCGCTTTTCATCGATCACCGACCGCGAAGTAACTGAAGCGTTCGAGAACCCCGAGGATCTCGATTTCGATCTCGCCGCCGCGGGCGAAGCCCGGCAGGTGATCGACCTGATCTGGGGGGCCGCACTGACGCGGTTTCTCTCGCTTTCGGCCCGCCAGCTTGGTGATGATTTTATTTCGGTTGGCCGGGTCCAAGGGCCCACCCTCAAACTGATCGTCGACCGCGAACGCGAAATCGATGCGTTCGATCCCGAAGACTACTGGGAGCTGTTTGCCGACCTTCAGAAGGCCGACAAAGGTGGTTTTGAGGCCCAGTACTTCTATCTCGATGAAGACGGCAACGAAGCCGAGCGCGTTTGGGACGGCGAGCGTGCCGAGGCCGTCTACGAGGTGCTGGCCGACACGGAGGCCGCCAGCGTCGACTCCGTCAACCGCCGGACCCGCACGGACCGCCCTCCTGCGCCGTTCAACACCACCCAGTTCATTCGCGCCGCCGGCTCGCTGAACTACTCGGCCCAGCGGGCGATGAGCATCGCCGAAGATCTCTACACCGCGGGCTACATCACCTATCCCCGAACTGACAACACGGTGTATCCAGAGGATCTTGACCCCGAGGAACTGCTCGAAGCCTTTCTCGATGACCGAACGTTCGGCGACGATGCCGAACAGCTGTTGGACGCCGACACAATCGAACCCACCTCGGGCGACAAGGAGACAACCGACCACCCACCAATCCATCCGAGCGTCGAGCGGCCTGACCGCGGCGATCTGAGCGAGGGCGAATGGGAGATCTACGAACTCGTCGTCCGTCGTTTTTTCGCCACGGTTGCCGATGATGCCACCTGGGAACACCTCAAAGTCGTCTCGGAGATCGACGTCGACGAACTCGACGACATCAAACTGAAAGCCAACGGCAAACGTCTGCTTGAGGCTGGCTACCACGACGTCTATCCGTATTTCAACCAGCAGGAAACCCACGTCCCGGATGTCGAAGAAGGCGAGGCGCTCTCAATTGTCGAGACTCGCATTGAGGACAAACAGACCCAGCCGCCCCGTCGCTATGGCCAATCGCGGCTGATCGAAACAATGGAAAAAATGGGGATCGGCACGAAGTCGACCCGCCACCACACCATCGAAAAACTGTATGATCGAGGCTACATCGAGAGCGACCCACCGCGACCGACGATGCTGGCGCGAGCGGTTGTCGAAGCCGCCGAGGATTTCGCCGACCAGATCGTCTCCGAGGAGATGACCGCCCAGCTGGAAGCCGACATGCAGGCGATTGCCGCGGGCGAGAAGAACTACAGCGAGGTCACTGATGAATCAAAACAGATGCTCCAGACAGTGTTCGACGAACTCATCGAGTCGCGCGAAGCGGTCGGCGAGCACATCCAAAAGTCACTGAAGGCCGACAAAACACTCGGCCCCTGTCCAGAGTGTGGCGACGACCTGCTCGTGCGCAAAAGTCGACACGGTTCGTACTTCGTCGGCTGCAACGGCTATCCCGACTGTACGTACACCCTGCCGCTACCCTCGACTGGCAAACCACTGATTCTCGAAGACACCTGCGAGGAACACGGCCTCCGCGAGGTCAAAATGCTCGCAGGGCGCAAAACGTTCACCCACGGCTGTCCGCAGTGCAAAGCCGACGAAGCTGACGACGAAGAAGATCTTGTCATTGGAACCTGTCCTGATTGTGGCGACGAAGAGGGCGGCGAGTTGGCGATCAAACGCCTTCGGAGTGGCTCGCGGCTCGTCGGCTGTACCCGATACCCAGAGTGTGAGTATTCCTTACCGCTGCCGCGCCGCGGCGAACTTGAAGTCACCGACGAGCGATGCGAAGAACACGACCTGCCGAAACTCGTTATCGACCCCGACAGCGATGAGCCTTGGGAGCTGGGCTGTCCGATCTGTAACTACCGAGAGTATCAGGCCGAACAGAACGGCTCGGAGCTCGAAACCGTCTCAGGGATCGGCGAAAAGACGGCCGAGAAACTGAAAACGGCGGGTATCGAGGACGTGAAAGGGCTAAAAGAGGCAGATCCCGAAGATCTCGCCGGTGAGGTCGACGGTGTCGGTCCTGATACGGTCAGAAACTGGCAGGCAAACGCCGACTAACCGTTGAGTTAGTGGTGGTAGTCAGTGCCTACTACTCGTGGGCGTGGGCCTGAAGTTCTTCGAGTGATACCTCATCGAGCACACCCTCGGTTGTCGCTTCCAAGACAACCGGCGGTGCGGTGTCAGCCTCGCGGGCTTCAAGCCACCGCGGCAGACAGACACACCACCGGTCGCCGGGGTGGAGTCCGGGAAACTCGTATTCGGGCCGGGGTGTGATCAGATCGTTACCCTGCTCGCGGCTGTATTCAAGAAACGCTTGGGTCATCACTGCACAGACTTCGTGTCGACCCGGATCGCGCTGGAGGTGTCGACAGTGTCCATCCCGTAGAAATCCGGTTTCGGGAACCGTACTGCAGGCTTCGAGCGGTTCACCCAGCACGTTCTGTTCGGCAGGTGGCATAGATCAGTATTCGACGAGCGCCCTATAGCTATTGGGTCCAAAAGATCGCATGGCGGCGACTGCCCGATTTGTCGCTCTATGGGTGCCGTCCGTCATTTTCCGGCGAACAGTTCGGCAGCCAACCGCTCCATTGCCCCCACGTGGAACCGGTTGTTCCGGCGGTGCTCGGTCGCGGTCTGCAGCCGAGCAGCATGGCAGCCGTCGACCGAACTCACCAGCCACGTATCGTCCCCCAACGACAGCGTAGCGTACCCGCTCCCCCGAACGGGTGTAAGTCCGGCCTCATGCCTGTGTCAACGGTGACTCCTGTCACACGTCGTCGTGGCGACAGCCAACTGGCCGTCTACTGCCACGTTTGTCAGCAGGGTCTCCGGTAGTAAAGCTATCACTACTATGTATGCTGAGTCGACGCTGTGGCCACTCTATTCATCTAGAGGCTCAGCCGGTCGCTCCTCGAACAGAAGCCGTAGCAGTGTTCTGAGCGCGGCCCGGAGATGGTAGTTAAACGTTGGCTGCGAGATGCCGAGCGAGGCTCCTACTTCGGTGCCTGTACTCCCTCGTGGTGAGTCGAAATATCGCGCGAAGTAGGCAGTCCGTAACGTCTCTGCTTGTCGGTCTGTAAGCTCATCGAGAAGCTGCATCTGGAACGTCTCTCGTGTCTGGAGTCCGTAGTCGCGGTCCTGTCTGGCGACGATCTGTGCCGACGGATACGCTGTTTTGAGTCGCTTCATAAACAGCCGAACATTCGTCGACTGCGGCAGTGTTGCGATCACCTGTTGGCTCTTGCCGTCGGTTTCGATAGCGGTTGGAACCGCCCCACAGTCGACGAGCGTCGTCGCTACCATCGGCCCAGAAACCGAGGCTTCGTACAGTGCCGTCCCGTTCTGTTCGGTAACTGCCCGAAGGTGCTTTATCGAACACAACTCGGCGGCCGCCGAGTTGACGGCTTCGGTTGGGACATCTCGCGCTGAAAAATACAGCAGCGATTGGTTTTCGTGCTGTGGGACAACTCCTTCGAAGCTGAGCCGCGTTTCGAGACGCTGTGCCAACCGCTGGAGGAGATCACGGTCTTCGGTGACGGTGAGTTCGAGTTCGGTTCGGTGGTCGGCCAACAGCCCCTGTTTGGTTTCTGTCGCGGCGATCACGTAGCCGACAGTCCGCCCGACGGCGGTTAACACGGTTTGTGTGGCCGTATCGAACGCCGCTGGCGTGTTGGCGTACACCGACAGTATGCCGTAACTAATCTCGTTATGTGTCAGTGGAATACTAAACACCGACTGGTAGCCACGGGATAACGCCTCCTTTCGCCACGGCTCTGTCTGCCAGTCGACGGAGACTTGCTCGACCGAGACGGTCGAATTCGATTCGAGTGCACGGACGGTGGGCTCGTCGACCGGCTGGTCGGTACGTTCGTACTGCGTTTCGAGCCAGCCGAGATAGCCTCCCTCGTTACCCGCTGAGGCACGTGGGCTGAGCGTGTCATCCCGCCGGTCGGCAGCACCGATCCACGCGAAGGCATACTGCTCGAAGTCTGCCAGAACCGAGCACACGATGGTTTCGGCTTCTTGACGGCTCTGGGCTGAAAACAACTCCGTACCGAAGGCGTCGACCAGTTCGTTCGTGTGCTGCAACGCCTCTATCTCTGCGGTCTGTTCGGCTAGCGTCTGGCGGTGGGCCTGTGATTGCCGGTCGGCGGCGAGTCGGTCGAACGCCGCGGCGACTGTTGCTCCCAGCAGTTCGGCTACCGTCAGCGTCTGGTCGCTTGTCTCGCCGGTGTCGGTGTCGCCGACAAACAGCACGCCGTGTTCGCCAAGCGGGATGAACATCGCCCGCCGGTACGGCGTCTCGGGATCGTACGCCTCCGGGAGCTCGCTCAGGTCTTGGGTTACAATCAGCTCGGACTCGAAGTAGGCTCGGCCGGCAATGCTGGTCGAATCGGCGGCTATCGGGAGTAGCTCAGGAAACTTGTCGACGGCCGACGGGCTGAACGCCAGCAGCTCGAACACGTTGGTTTCGTCGTCGTACTCCAGTGCGATGGCGTTCTCGAAATCAAGGGTTGCGGTGGCCGCATCGACAGCGATTTCGGCGATCTCTTGGTTTGACCGCACCGACAGCAGCTCGTGGGCCGCATCGTACAGCGCGGTAAACATCGCTTCGGTCTGTTTTCGGTAGCTGAGGTCTCGGACGACGCCGACGGTTCCCGTTTCGCCGTCGAACTGTATCGGCGTCATCCACGTCTCGACCGGCACGCGCTTGCCGGCTTTCGTTGTGAGCTCGCCGTTGAGAATCGCCGCTTCGCTGTCGCCAGCAAACAGCTCCTCGCGGTGGTCGGTGGCTGCCGCCATATCTTCAGGGTCGGTGATGACTCCAGCGTTCCGTCCCAGCAGCTCCTCGGGAGTGTAGTGGACAAGCTCGGCAAATGCCCTGTTGACGAAGGAGAACTCGAAGTTCGAATCCAGAATACAGACGCCATCATGGACCGACTCGACGATCGTTTTGTACTGTTCGAGTTCGCGCTCGCGCTGTTTTTCGGCAGTCACCTCGCGGAAAAACACCGAAACACCGGTTTCCGAGGGGTACAGCCGAGCACGAATCCATTCGTCGGTGGGCGCTGGAACGTGCGTCTCGACTGTTTTCGACTGTTGGGTGTCGAGTACCTCCTGTAGGTCGGCTTCGTACTGCGCGAGATGCTCGCCGAGCTCCGAGAGTCGCGCGCCGAGATACGCACCGCCCGGGTACCGTTCAGGGTTGATCGCCCGCTTGCTCGCATACGTCAGCCGGAGGTCGGTATCGAAGGCGACAAATCCGTCAGTCATCCGGTCGAGCACAGTCTGAAGAGTTGTTTCTAATTCGGCCTCCGCAGACGACGGTTTGCCGTCTGAGGTCGACTGCTCGTCGACTTCGGTGGGTCTCTGCGCGGCGACAGCCGACCGAATCCGGTGGGCAACCAGTGAATCACGCGCAGCGTCATCGCTCAATAAATACTCCGTGTAACCGACTTCGAGCGTGTCGACAACTGTTTCGGGCTGGTCGGTAACCCAGACGACCGCCACGCCGTGTCGACGGCACGCATCGAGCACCGATGTTCGGTCGACCGGCGCGTCGATCCAGTCGGCCAGCAGACAGTCGACCGGCTCGTGGTCGATACGGTCGAGTGCCGCCGAAACCGACTGGACGCTGTGGAGACAGATCTCGTATTTGGCGAGTTCGCGCGCGGCAGCTACCGTGGTCGCTGTCTCCGTGTCGGGATCGATACGACAAACCTGTATCCGAGCCATCTATTCTGCGAATCTAGGGACGACAACCGGTTATCCCTTTTGATGCAACCGCTCTGACTGTTGTGAAATCTATCACAGACACTCGCTGACGGCGGTCTACCTCCTCGTTTACCGACAGAACCGGCCACCGCACCCTTTTTATTGTCACACAAAACAACTCAACCCAACATGAGCATACGTCCGTGGACTGAGTGGGACCATATCCTCAAAATCGACCCCGACAAGCCGCTGGTCGACGGCGAGACGTTCGAAGATGTCTGTGAGACCGGCACTGACGCCATTGAGATTGGCGGCACGCTCGGGATGACCGAAGCGAAAATGCAGCGGGTTGTTGAGGCCTGTGCGGCCTACGACGTGCCGCTGTATCAAGAACCCTCGAATCCCTCGGTCGTTATCGATTCACCCGCACTTGAGGGGTATCTGATTCCGACCGTGTTCAACTCGGCCGACCCCTTTTGGATCGTTGGCGCACACAAAGAGTGGGTTCGGATCGAAAACGGCCTCGATTGGGACCGCACGACGACGGAAGCCTACATCGTCCTCAACCCCGATGCGTCGGTCGCCGAATACACTGAGGCAGACTGTGAGCAGTCGGCCGATGATGTCGCCTCATACGCGCGCGTCGCCGAGAAGATGTTCGGCCAAGAGATCATCTATCTCGAATACTCCGGGACGTTTGGCGACCCCGAAATCGTCGACGCAGCCAGTCAAGCGCTTGATGAGGCAACCCTGTTTTACGGCGGTGGCGTCCACGACTACGACGACGCCTACGAGATGGGCCAGTACGCTGACGTGGTGGTTGTTGGCGACCTGCTCCACGACGAGGGCTGTGAGGCTGTCAGCGAGACGGTCGACGGTGTCAAAGACGCTCATACGGATATTCCGAAACCGAACTGATTCGTTTCTGCAGTCGAGTTGACGCATTTGGGATGTATCACTCAGTAGCTCTATGATTGGTCGACTGTTGATTAACTTTATCGAGGAGTTTGTTCTTACTCGTCTGAATTCTGTATAAAAGTACAAGCCGCCGGACAGCAAAGCCATGTGTGGTGGAAAACCATGCCAGTACAAGACCTAGCCCGCAGTGAGGTTGTCACCGCACACACAGACACTGCAGTTTCGAAACTCGCCGAACAGATGGCTGATGAACGCGTCGGCAGTGTCGTTATCACTGACGATGAGATGCCAATCGGGATCGTCACCGACCGCGACCTTGCCCTACGGTGTGTCGCCGAAGAAGCCGACCCAACCGAGTTGAGCGCCGAGAACGTCATGACCGAAAACCTCCAGACTATCGAACAGGATGCCGGCTTCTACGATGCTGTCGATCGGATGAGCGAACACGGCGTCCGTCGACTCCCGGTCATCGACGACAGTGACCACCTCGTCGGCATTCTGACGACCGACGATCTCGAAGAGCTGCTGGCCGACGAACACAACGAGCTTGCAGACGTGATCCGCGCCCAGCGGCCACCGTACGAATGAACTACCGCGAGTTTGTCGGCCAAGCCCAACACCGACTCGAACTCGACGAGATGGGGCCGACTGTCCGGGTGATTCGAGCCGTACTGACAACGCTCGGCGAGCGTGTCGACCCCGGCGAAGCCACCGACTTAGCTTCGCCGCTGCCGATGGAGGTCGACCGGTATCTCATCGAGGCCGCCGAGCAGGGCGGCGAGAAGTTCAGCTTCAATGAGTTTCTCAGCCGCGTCAGCGAGCGCGCCGACCTCAGTCGATCGACGGCGAACTACTACAGCCAGACGGTCCTGGGGCTTGTCGCCGATGTGGTCCCGCCGGGCAACATCGAGAAGATCCGGAACCAACTGCCCGAGGAGTTCGAGCCCATCTTCGTCTTCGTCGACGAACCACACCCACAAACCCGCAGTCAGTAACCCCACCGGCCCGCGGGCGAAACCGGCCGAGTTTAATGGGTGTGAGCGAAACCCCTGTGTATGCAGAACCGAACCTACACCGCGGACGCCGAACCCGGCGAGACCGTTACGGTCGCCGGCTGGGTCCACGAAGTCCGCGATCTCGGTGGCATCGCTTTCCTCATTCTTCGAGATACAACCGGTAAAATCCAGGTCAAATTCGAGAAAGACGAGATGGACGACGATCTGGTCGAGACTGGCCTCGGCGTCGCTCGCGAGAGTGTGATCACCGTCACTGGCGAGGTCGACGAAGAACCACGCGCGCCAACTGGCGTCGAGGTTACCCCAGAGAGTGTCGAGGTCGTCGCCGAAGCCGATACCGAACTGCCGCTCGATCCATCCGGGAAGGTCGACGCCGAAATCTCGACGCGACTCGACAACCGGACGCTCGATCTCCGCAAGGAGGAGGTGCAGGCCATCTTCACGATCCGCGGCGAAATTCAGCAGGCTGCCCGCGAGACGTTCCGCAATCAGATGTGTACGGAGATCAACACGCCGAAGATCGTCGCCACCGGAACTGAG